>SKQZ01000260.1 GCA_007118765.1 Candidatus Hydrogenedentota bacterium | reverse complement strand
GGGATACCGGGCACGGCCTTCGCCGTTTCTTCTCTTGAACCGCTTCGCGAACAGGACATGCTGCCCGATGCGGAGGCGTGTATCGCGTTGCCAAGCCATGAAGATATTCTGACCAGTCCGAAGACGTTAATGACCGCCACGCTGCAGATGGAACGGCAGGTGCATCAGGGAACCCAGTGGGCCACCCAGGCGGCGGGTACGCGCACCGTGGTTTTTACGCCACCGGCCGCACCGCTCAGCGAGGCTGCGCTGGATGCACTGTACCGCCTTCCCTTTACACGTCGGCCCCATCCGTCTTATCAGGCGTCCATTCCTGCCGCTGACATGATTCAGTTTAGTATGACGGCTCACCGTGGATGTGCCGCAGGATGCGCGTTTTGCGCCATCTCGTTGCATCAGGGCCGCCGTATCCAGTCACGCAGCGAAGCATCGCTGTTGGAAGAAGCGCGGACGTTGACGCGCCACCTCGACTGGAAGGGCAGTATTACGGACGTGGGCGGGCCCACGGCAAATATGTGGGGGGCATCATGCAAAGCCGACCCCCGCGAATGTCGGCGTGTGGACTGCCTGTTTCCCAAACGTTGTCCCCACCTGGTCGTTGATGAGAAACGCGCCGTCCGGCTGCTGAAAAGAATAGCCGCTCTTGAAGGCGTGAAACACCTGCGTGTGGCAAGCGGCATCCGCTATGATTTAACAGATAAGGCGCGTCACTATCTGCGCGAGGTGATCCAACACTATGCGGGCGGGCAGTTGAAAGTGGCGCCGGAACACATCAGCAACAACGTACTGCGCCTTATGCGCAAGCCGTCTCGGGAGCAATTTGAGTCTTTCCTGGAGTTGTTCGAGACCACATCATGCCACGCGGGCAAAGAACAATACACGCTGCCTTATCTCATCAGCGCATTTCCCGGATGCACGGATGATGACATGCATGCACTGGCCCGGTGGCTGCAACAGCGCGGTTGGCGACCGCGGCAAGTGCAATGTTTTATCCCCACGCCCGGCACTGTTGCCGCCGCCATGTTTTACACGGGTTTGGACGAACAAGGCAACCCTATTCCCGTCGCCCGAACCGACCGCGAACGTTTGCGGCAACACCGAATACTTATGCCGGAAAAGGACGCTCGGAGGTAACGGATTCGGGCTGAAGGTACGTTTGTATTATCCCCCCGCATGGTGATAGATTAGGGGAAGTACGTATCAGGATATTTCTTGGAGACAAGGGCAAAGGACTGTGCTGCGCATGGGAAAGAATGCCGCCCTCGAAAATACAAGCCACCATGGCATACCGGAAGCGATGGGCGAAAAATTAGAATTTAACCAAATATACAATATGGATTGTGTGGCGGGAATGACGATGCTGCCGTCCGAATGTGTGGACCTGATTATTACCGATCCGCCATTTGCCATTGATTTTCGCGCCCAACGCCCCAATTACAACCGCACCGGCTCTCGTGTTCTGGAAGGGTATAGCGAAGTGGCCGCAAACGACTATCTCGATTTTACGCGCACATGGATGAAGCAGGCCCATCGTGTCCTTTCCACGCGGGGCAGCGCCTTCATTTTCTCCGGCTGGAACAATTTGAAGGATATTCTCATTGCGGCTGATGAAATCGGGTTCATCACCGTAAATCACATTATCTGGAAGTATCAATTCGGTGTGGTGTGCAAGCGCCGTTTTGTTACCTCACACTACCACTGTCTGTTTCTGTGCAAGGATGACAAGAAACGAAAATTCTTCAACTCTGCCCGGTTTGACGGAACGTCCCGTGATGAAAACGGGGGAAGCCTGCGGTATCGTGACATGGAGGATGTGTGGGTGATAAAGCGAGAGTATTGGCATGGTGACAAAAAGACACCGACAAAACTTCCCGCGGCATTGGTCGAAAAAATCCTGCAGTATACCAGCGAAGAAGAAGACCTTGTGCTTGATCCTTTTCTGGGCTCCGGTCAGGTGGCGGTTGTGAGCAAAATGAATGGCCGTCACTATATCGGCTTTGAGATTGTCAACGAGTATTTTGGCTTTGCACGGGAACGGCTTGATAGCGGCCATTACCGTTTGCCAACCGATATTGAAGAAGACACATCACCGCTGTCTAACGTTGAGGGCGACGGATGAACACCCTGCGTACCGAAAAAGAACTGGCCTGTCCGGTTTTTGTATTTTCCTTGATTATGATGATAGATTAGCGTAACGAATGTGCCTTGTGCATTTCATGGACCACGGAAAAAAAGGAGCTGCATCTTCTATGAGTACAAAAGCAATTGCCGAAAGGGCAATGGAACAGGGGAAGGGCATCCTGCGGTTGACGCCGACATGGGTGCCGCGTGTGTTTTGTGTGCCCGGACGCCGCATTAAACTGCATCCGGATGATTATTATGCCTTGGGTGGCGAGCGCGGCGGCATTGATGAACGGTGGTTTTCTTCCACCACGCCCGCAGACAACGGCCCGCTCACCAGCAAGAACGAGGGATTGAGTCACATCGCCTTCGAAGACGGCGGCAAGACGGAACTGATCCTGCTGCGTGACGCGATTGATGAACTGCAAGACCAGATCATCGGCAAACTCTGGGCAACATACGGCCGCTGGCCCATGTACTCGAAATTTTTCGATAATCAGGGCGCCCTGCCGTTCCATATCCATCACGATGACGAGTTTGCGGCGCGGGTGGATGCGTTGGGCAAGCCGGAAGCGTATTATTTCCCGCCCCAACTGAACAATCACGGCGGCGATTTCCCGTACACCTTCTTCGGCATTCAGCCCGGCGTCACGAAAGAGGAGGTGTTGGACGCATTGCGTAACTTCACCAAAGGCGACAACCGCATTACAGACTTGTCGGCGGCCTATCATTTGACGCCGGGAACCGGCTGGAACGTACCGCCGGGAACGCTCCATGCGCCGGGAAGCCTTTGTACCTATGAACCGCAGAAGGCGTCCGACGTATTTGCCATGTACGAGTCGGTGGTGCATGACCAGGTGCTGGACGAAGCGCTGCTGTGGAAAGATTCGCCCAAGGAAGAACAGGGCAATCATGAATATTTGCTGGACGTAATTGACTGGGAAGGCAACACGGATCCTCTTTTCCGCGAGAAGCATTTTATGGCGCCCATACCCGTCAACGACGTGGACGCCATGCGCACGGAAGGCTATGAGGAAAAATGGATATGCTACCTTTCCAAAGACTTCAGCGCCAAGGAACTGACCGTGCTGCCCGGCGCCAGCGTCACCATGAAGGACGGCGGCGCGTATGGCCTGTATGTGATACAGGGACACGGGACGCTCGGCGTATGGGACATTGAGTCCCCCGCCTTGATCCGCTATGGCCAATTAACCTACGATGAGTTTTTTGTGTCGGAGACCGCCGCAAAAGCGGGCGTTACCATCACGAATCCCAGCCAATCGGATCCCATTGTAATGTTGAAGCATTTTGGGCCGGACGCACACGACAACATGCCGGCGCCCATCGATTAACAACCAAGGAGGAATAGCGACATGACGCAGAATGGCAACAATTATCCCAAATTGCACAATGCCGCCTGGCCGGGTATGGTCGGCAAGGGCGATGACAGCGAACCGCCCATCAGTCTTGAAAAGATGCTGGATATGACTGCCGCCGCCGAAGCGGACGGCGTCAAATTTGACGGCATTGATCTGTTTTTGTCGGAGCCGCATATCAGCATTGACATCTCGGACGATGCGTTGAAGGCGCTGGCAGACGACATCGGCGGTCGCGGCCTGAAAATCGGATCGCTGGTTGCGCCGGTATGGGAACCCACGGGCGGCGGTTCGGCCATGGACGAAGGGGAAGGGCGCAAACGCTATATTGAGCAGCTGCGCAAGGCCTGCCGCATTGGCAAGGCGCTTCGTGACATGGGCATGCGACCCAGCGGCGCCATCCGCGTTGATTCGGCGGTGGACCCCGGAACATGGTCCGAGGATCCCGACGGCAACCAACAGCGCATCGCCGAGACCCTCCGTCAGGCGTGCGACGTCGCAGCAGACCACGGCGAAACACTTGTGGCCGAGGGCGAAGTATGCTGGGGCGGCATGCACAGCTGGCGGCGCATGGTGCAGTTGCTGGAACTGGTAAATCGCCCCGACGTTTTCGGATTCCAGGCTGACATGGCGCACACCCTGCTGTACCTGCTGGGCACGAATGCGCCGGAAGACCGGTTGCTGCCGCAGGACTTCGATTGGAACGACACGGAAACTTTTGATGCCGCGTATAAGCAATTGTGTGATACGTTGCGGCCGTGGACCATTGATTTCCATGTGGCGCAAAACGACGCCACCGTAAAAGGTTCGGGCAGCCACGACAAGACCGGACGGCACTGTCTGCCGAACGATCCCAATGGCAAGCTGGACATTACCAAATATGCGGGCTTCTGGCTGCGCGACGAAAATGGAAACGTGACGAAAAAGATACGTCATCTGTGCTGGGATGGCTGCATGTTTTCCAATGAAACGCTGTTGAACCAGCAGACCTGGAACGATATTCTTGCGGCCATGGTGGCCGTGCGCAACGCACATGGCTGGCAGGAATAAGAAAGGAGCATGATTATGACGGATTTGAGAATCGGAATGATTGGGTATGGCTTTATGGGCCGCGCCCACACCAATGCCTACAAACGTGTTTCGGATTTTTTCCCGGAACTGAAATACAAGCCCGTGTTGCAGGCTGCCTGCGGACGCAACAAAGAGGGCGCAACCGCCTTTGCCGATCAGTGGGGCTACGCGTCCGTGGAAACAGATTACAACGCCTTGCTCGATCGCGACGACATTGACGCCGTGGACATCTGTGTGCCCAATGACCGGCATCGCGAGATAGCGCTGGCCGCCGCGGCCAAAGGCAAAATGATACTCTGTGAAAAGCCGCTGGCCATCAACGTCGCCGAAGCGGAGGAGATGGCAGACGCAGTGGAGAAAGCAGGCGTGGCCACCACGGTATGGTACAACTATCGCCGTGTGCCCGCCGTAACCCTTGCCAAGAATATCGTGGCTTCCGGCAAACTGGGGAAAATTTTTCACTACCGCGCGAACTTCTTGCAGGACTGGTGCATTTCGGACGAAGTGCCCCAGGGTGGCGCGGCCACATGGCGTTTGGAAGCGGCCTCGGCAGGCTCGGGCGTGACCGGCGACTTGCTCGCCCATTGCATTGACACGGCGCTGTGGATTAACGGCGGCGTTTCGAGCGTCACCGCCATGGCCGAAACCTTTGTGAAGGAACGCACCCACGTGGACACGGGCAACAAAGAGCCGGTCAATCTTGACGATGCCTGTGCATTTTTGTGCCGGTTCAACAACGGCTCGCTCGGATTGTTCGAGTCCACACGGTACGCCTGCGGCCACAAGGCGCTGTATACCTTTGAAATCAACGGCGAAAACGCCTCCATTCGCTGGGACCTTCATGATCTGCATCGCCTTGAGTACTTTGACCATGACGATGACGGCCCGGTGCGCGGGTGGCGTTCCATCCATGTTACCGATCATGGCGGCGAGCATCCGTACATGGACAAGTATTGGGTGCCCGGACTGCAAATCGGTTTTGAGCATTCGTTCATTCATCAGTGTGCGGACTTCCTGGCCGCCCTTGAAAAGGATGAACCGTGTGCGCCCACATTCCGCGATGCCGTGGAAACGCAAAAGGTGTGCGAAGCCGTATTGCAAAGCGCCGCAAGCAAGAACTGGGTGGAAATCTGATTCGCGTATGCCGGTGGGCCATACGCCCTGCATTTGTGGCAATCGTGTGTAACAAGTTAGTATGTAAACGCAGGGGCGAAGCGTTGATCGCCCCTGCGCCTGTCCTTTGACGCGGGCGCAGGTACCCGCAATATGTGTTTTTTCATGTGGCGCATGCACGCTGTGTGTGGCTTGCTACCGTAACAACCATAGGAAAAGTCTGAGATGTTTCGCTTTTATGCAGTAGTATTTCTGAGCATGCTGATGACAGCAGGCCTTGTGGCGGCGGAAGAGGTGATCATGGATCCGGACATTGACGGCGAGGTCGCCGCAGTGGCAGGCGACCCGGCGGCGCGAGAAGCGTTGGAGTCGGAATGTATTGCCCTGCTGTCTGCCGACACGCCGTATCCGGAACTGTTCCGCGCCTTCCGTATTCTGACGGCGATAGGCAGTGAGCGCAGTATTGAGCCGCTGGCCGCCCTGCTCGAAAATGAAGACACCGCCCATTTCGCGCGCCATGCGCTGGAGGTCATGCCTTATGACGAAGCCGGGCAAGCGTTATGCGATGCACTGGCATCAACCTCCGGCGAAACCCGGGTTGGCATCATGTCATCACTGGCCGCGCGTCGCGAAGCGGCGGCCACGCCCGCGCTAAAGGCGCTTTTGACGGAGGATGATATTGAAACGGCAGAGGCTGCCGCCTATGCATTGGGGCATATTGCCACCGACGAGGCAGTCGAGGCGCTGACGTCAGCGGCAGACAGCAGTGTTCCCGAGAAACGCCTTGCGGCCCAAAAAGGGCTGCTGACGGCGGCACAGCATCGGGGAGGCGCCGCAAGTGCCGACATTTATCAAGCGTTACTGACGCCGGACACCCCCGGTTTTATTCGCGCGGGCGCATTTACGGGACTGCTTGAAGCCGAACCGAACCAGGCATTGACCCGTGTGCTTGACGCGGTTCAAGCGCCCGACGAACTGCTGCAATTGACGGCAATCGCCGCCCTAACCACTTTGGATGACGATGCGGTGCCGGAACAGCTTGTGGCAGTGTTGCCGACGCTGCCTGTAGAGCGGCAGGCCTTGATACTCCAGGCATTGTCGGAGCGCGATGATCCGGACGTGTTGCCGGTGTTGCACGACGCCATCGGCAGTGAGAGCGGGGAAGTGCGCTTGGCCGCCATGCGCGCCATTGCGATACATGGCGACGCATCTTCGATTGAACCCCTGTGTCAGGTGCTGGAAACAACCGACAACCGGCAGGAACGCATGGCTGCTGTGGAAACATTGCGACGCCTTCAAGGCGACGACGTAAATGCCGCGCTAATCACGCGCTTGGAAAGCGCTCCTCTGGCAATTCGCGGCGCTTTGATGGAGACCTTGGCCGGACGCAATGCCGTGGATGCCGTGGATGCCATTATGGCGCAAACAGAACATTCGGAGCTGCGCGTCGCCGCTTTTCGGGCACTGGGCCATCTCGCGCCGCCGGAACGGTTGCCGGAGTTGCTTGCGCTGCTTGGCGATTTGGAGGATGACACGGGTCGCGCCGATGCCGAAAGCGCGGTGGTGGCGGTGTGCCAACAGATGACGCAGGCAGAGGGACAGTTGGAAATTGTCAAGGCGGAGTATGGCGTGTTGCCCGACGGGCCTTCCGCCGACGTTACCGATATTGTCGCGGGCAAGATTGAAAACGGCGCTTTGGTGGTGAATGCAAGCAATGCGGTTTTCGGCGATCCCGCTCCCAACGCTGTAAAGCAGTTGCGTGTTGATTACAAGCAAAACGGCGCATCCGCCACAAAAACAGTAAACGAAAATCGGACACTGACCCTGCATGCACGAGCCTTGTCTCCAACGGCTGTTGCCATGCTGTCGGATGCTCTGGAAACCGCGGTTTCCGCCGATGAGGAAGTTTCTCTTGTGCGGATATTAAGTCGTTTGGGCGGCACGGACGCTTATCAACTGGTGGTCGCTCGTGTTGACGCTGCGGATTCCGCCGTCCGTGACGGCGCCATCCGCGCTTTGGCCAATTGGCCGGATGCGGCGGCGATTGACAAGTTGACCGACATTTTTGTCGCTACGGATGCATCGGAAACCGCTCACCGCATGGAAACACTGCGCGGGTGTGTACGATTGCTGCGCCAGGAAGAATTGCCGCCAAGCGAAGTGCTGGACGTTTATGCACGTTTGGTTGAAGCCGCACAGACCGACGGTGAACGACGCCTGATTCTGGCGGGTCTGGGCGATGTAAGCGCCGCGGAAACCGTTCCGCTGGTGATGGCGTTGCTTGAGGGCGCTGACGTGCAGGCCGAGGCCGATATGGCACTGCAACGCATTGAAGATGCGACCGGCATGACTGCCGAAGAAATGGAAGCGGTAAAACAGGCGGCGGCGCAGGACCCGGACGAGGCGTTTGTGCCTATTTTTGATGGGGAAAGTCTCGACGGTTGGGCGGGCGACCCCGCCTTCTGGCGCGTGGAAGATGGCCATATCATAGGCGAAACCACGGAAGACGATCCGCTGGAATACAATACGTTTCTTATATGGGAAGACGGCGTCACGGCCGATTTCGATCTGCGATTCAACTATAAAATTGAGAGTGAATGGGCCAACTCCGGCGTGCAGATTCGTTCCGAACGATTTGAAAATTATCGTGTGCGGGGATATCAGCCGGATATCGCCACCGACGACTGGATTACGGGCATTTGTTTTGAGGAGCAGGGCCGGGGCATTCTGGCCCGGCGCGGCCAAAGGGTCGAACTGCATCCTGATGGCGCAAAAACCGAGACCCGGTTTGAGGGTGAGGATGAACTGGGCGCCCACATCAACATGCACGACTGGAACACCTATCGCGTGGTGGCGCGGGGCAACCGTTTCATGACATTTATCAATGGCCACAAGATGCATGAGATCATTGACAATGCACCGGAAGCGCGTGCCGAAGGGATATTGGCGTTTCAGTTGCACACGGGACCGCCCATGAAAATACGCTTTTCGGACATCGAGATAAGGCATCTATAACACGGAACAACAAGACAATACCATTTTTGCCATACCGGCATAGAAGTGATACAGGAGCATCCCATGAATAAACATCAGTCTTTGAGCAGACGCGCTTTTCTGCGGCAAACCGCCCTGGCAGCAGGTGGCCTGACCGCCGCCCCCCTCATAATTTCCCGTGCTGACGCACATGTCAACGCAAACGATCGT
>SKQZ01000307.1 GCA_007118765.1 Candidatus Hydrogenedentota bacterium | reverse complement strand
GGCGCGGCGAATGGTTTTGAAGCGTTCAGTGTATGAGGTATGGCGCTGATACTCTCGGGGGGGTGTGATGATGCCCATGTGTTTTATCGGAAGGGCTTGAGTTCGCTTATGTTGCTCGCCCGCTCTCAGACAACAGCGTTGAAGCGGTCGCCTGCTTTGGATTAGTCTGGAGGGAGCGTAGCGACAACGGCCTTATTATCTTCGGGCAGGGCCAACATGACAAAAGGGTATTACGCCATGATAAATTCGCGACGTGAGTTCATGCATCGTTCGTTCACCTTGGGCGCTGTGGCGGCGGCGGGCGTTGCGGGTGCGCCTTGTGCGACCGGAGCGGAAACAACAGTTTTGTCGCCGGAGGCTGACGCTGCATACGATGTGGTGGTGGTGGGCGGCGGCACTGCGGGAACCATTGCGGCCATACAAGCGGGCCGGCTGGGTTTACGCACCTTGCTGGTGGAGAAGAACGGGATGCCGGGCGGCACGACCACGGTGGCGGCGGTCAATTTCCCGGGCTTGTTTCATGCCTGGGGTCGCCAGATTATTGCGGGCATCGGCTGGGAACTGGTGACGGAGACGGTAAATCTTTGCGGCGGCCAGTTGCCGGATTTCAGCACGCAACCGGATCGGCATTGGCAGCATCAGGTTCGGGTCAACCGCGCGGTATACGCTTCTCTTGCTTGTGAAGCGCTGAAACAGGCCGGGGTGCGGGCGCTGTTCCACGCCATGCCGGCCAAGGTGGTGGAGAACAACGATGACGTAGCCCTCACGGTATGCACGAAGAGCGGGTTACAAACCATATCGGCAGGAGTACTGATTGACGCGACGGGCGACGCGAACGCCGTGGGGCTGGCAGGCTGCGAACTTGTTGCCCATGATGAACGGCAGCCGGGTACGCTGATGCTTTCCCTGACGGGTTATGATATGCGTGCCGTCAACGGCAACCGGTTGCGGAAAGCCTTTCGGGATGCCTTGGAATCGGGCGAACTGGAGCAGCGCGACTCGGTGTTTGTTCGTAACAACATCGTGCGCCTGCTTTCGGCACAGGGCGATAATTGTACCCACATCACGCATATTGACGGTCGCACCAGCGCGGGCCGTAGCGAAGCGGAAATCAATACCCGCGTTTCCCTGTTGCGCATTTACCGGTTCCTGCGACGGCAACCCGGGCTGGAAAATCTTGAAATTGACTTTATGGCGCCCGAATGTGGCATTCGAGAGACGGTTACGATTCGTGGCGAGGCGACCATTACCCATGACGACTACGTAAGCGGTCGGCTTTGGGACGATGCGGTGTGCTACAGTTTTTACCCCATAGACCTGCACTACACGGCAGGCGGCGGCATTGATACGCGTCCATTACAACCGGACACGGTTCCCACGGTGCCGCGGGGCGCACTTGTGCCCCGGGGCAGTCGGCGCATGTTGGTGGCGGGACGTTGTCTGTCCAGCGACCGGGAAGCCAACTCGGCGTTGCGCGTACAGGCCACCTGCATGGCCTGCGGGCAGGCGGCAGCGGTCCTGGCCGGTCACGCTGTACACGACGAAAAACCGGTTATGCACGTGGACATGCACGCTGTGCATGACACCCTGCGTGCGCACAAGGCAATTGTGCCGGGGTAACCCGGTTCATCTGCCGGGTCAAACGTCTATGAGATTGTCGAGACATCCACACCATTATCTAACCCGCATATTTCACAAGATTTCTGTTCCGCCTGCGAATCTTACACCATACCAGGCACTTTGCTTGCCCACCGACTTCGACGTGTAATAACACGCTGTCAGCCTGCGGCCTGCGCAAAGCACCTGCTCTGGCGCAATCTTCACAGGCTCACGACGAAACCTGGTGAAATATCCGGGCTAACGACGGCATTTTCTGCCGCACCGGCGGCAGCGTGTTGCAACGCGGCGGGGATGGCGGGCAAACGACACGGCGGCTGTGGCGGTGCAGTGTGCAGATGCGACAGAAGTTTGGTAGAATACATGCACCAACCACGACGTAACGGAAAGACACCAGTATGCACGAAAACAACAGTATCAGCCGCAGAACTTTTCTTGCTGCGTCAGGCGCGGGACTGGCGACCCCTTTGACGGTGGGTCACTTCGCGCATGCCGACGCAAGCACAACCACCCCCTTGCCTACAGAGGAGCCCCCCATGAACCAAGACCCACAGACCGCACGGATTTCGCTTGTTCAGATGCGCATGGACGCGGTGCTGCCCCCTGCGATTGACCGCATGCCCACTTTTTTTGAGCAGGCCCGCGATTTGGGGAGCGACCTTGTCGTGTTCCCGGAGTACATCCTCGGCACGAACATTACCCCGAACGATGACGTTGCACAACGCTTTTTCGATTTGGCCCGTCGTCATGGCATCAACGCCGTGGTCGGCTGTGTAGAGGTTCACGGGGGGAACGCCCGCTGCACCAGCGCGTGGGTGGTCAACCGCACGGGCGTGCTCGTGGGACGCTACCTGAAAAGCCACCCCGCTGCGGGGCCGCCGCCACATTTCTGGCCGCCGCTTCCGGGACATGACGCGGAAGCCCGGGGCGTGTTGGGCAGCCAGTTCAAAGTGTTCCATCTGGATATGGGGCCCATAGGCATTTTGCAGTGCTACGACGGCTATTTCCCGGAGGCCTTCGGATGCACGTCGTACATGGGCGCGGAAATCATTCTCTGGATAAACGGACGGGACGGCATTATCGAAGACCCGTACTGCATCACGGCGGCCACCTGCTACGGATGCATTGTGGGCGGCGTGATTACCGCGGGCCATAACACGGGCTTCGCCGGGCCGGGCTGTGTTGCGCCGGTGGGCGACTATACCGACCCGCCGGAAGAAATGCGCCTGTATCCCCGTATCAAAGAACCTGGCGACGCTTGTGTCACGGCGGAGATTAACCTCTCTGAACTGCGCTGGAAACGCAAGCATCTGCGCACCATGCACCAGCGGCGTCCTGATATGTACGGGCTGCTCACGCAGGACGTAAAGATGTGGCAGAATTACCCGGATATCCCGTGGGATCATCCCGAGTGCGTCGAACTTACCAACAAGGCACAACTATAGCCGTTTTGCATCACCCTTGTCATGGGACATCCCGCTCACAAAAAAAGGACTCGTCGTATGAAACACATGCTGACCTTATGTTTGCTCATTGTGGCGACACACGCCTACGCCGACGACACCCGTCCCATTGTGGGCGCCATCCGCTGGGACGCGTGGCACGGCGATGCTTCGGAAGTGGGGCTTATCGTGGAGCGCACCCTCGCGCCCAGCCATTGGCATGACCGTCTGCCCTTTTTCGGACGTGTGGTGGGCGAGAATGCGGCAGAGGCGCGGGGACACACACAGGAAGTGGTGGACCAGGAAATTATCTATGCCCACACGGCGGGGCTTGATTACTGGGCCTTCGTAACCTACCCGGAAGACAACGCGTTAAGCCTCGGGCTGAAATTATATTTGTCGAGTGAAAAGAACGACCTGATCAACTTTTGTCTGAACCTGCAGGGCGGCTGGGAATCAGGTGGCGGGCCGGAGAGCTGGCCGCCAAAAGTGGAACGGTATGTCAATTATTTCAAGAAGCCCACCTACCAGACCGTGCTGAACGGGCGTCCCTTGGTATTCCTGTATACCGTGGAGGGGCTGGTTGGTGCGGGACGCTTTGAAACATGGGAAGATGCGCGGAAGGCCTTTGACGCGTTACGCGAAGCGACGGTTGCCGCAGGCATTCCCACGCCCTATATCGTGGCGCAAGGCTGGCATCCACCCACGCTCAAGAAACAGGCGGAAAAACTTGGTTTGGACGCCATTGGCGCATACGCCTCAAATGCAGGACACGAAGCCGGTTCGTACGCTGCCCTTGCCGAGCACACGGAGCGCTGGTGGGACGATTTCAAAGAAACCGGCATGCCGGTTGTGCCTTTGGCCACGGCAGGCTGGGACATGCGTCCCCGCGTGGAAACGCCGGTACCGTGGGTTGAGGGCGGCGATATCAAACAATATCACGAGACCCCCACGCCGGAAGAGCTGGCCGCGCATATTGAGAAGGCGGTGGCATGGTGCCGCGAACATCCCGAGGCGGCCGAAGCACAGGCCGTCCTCATTTACGCATGGAACGAGTTCGACGAAGGCGGCTGGCTGTGTCCCACACTTGACGAGGGTACCGCCCGGGTGGACGCTCTCGCCAACGTGCTCGCTCCATAACCGCCTCTTTCTTCAGGTTCCATCGTGGCTTGGAAACGTGACAGGTATGCCCGCCACGATGATTCGGAACATAACGTACTGGCAATGCCCGTGCGAAATAGTCTATTATCCGCTTCCAAACCAACTGCTGCCCCATCAGGCAGCACCCTTTTGTTTTCGGTCACACCCCAAGGAGAACTATTATGGCCAAGGTAAAAAAGAAGTTACAGGTCGGGATCATCGGTTCCGGCGCCATCGCCAGAGACCAACATTTGCCCTATTGGCGCGAGTTGGAGGCGGAAGGCCGGGTTGAGATTGTCGGCGTGTGCGACATAGTCAAGGAACGGCGCGACGTGGAGGCGGCCAAATGTGTGCAGGCCAAAACGTATGCCAATTACAAAAAGATGCTGGAAGCGGTTGACTTCGACATTATTGACGTGTGTACCCAAAACCGCGTCCATGCGCTCGCCACGATTGCGGCGCTGCAGGCTGGCGCGCATGTGTTGGTGGAAAAGCCGATGGCCATGAACACACGCGAATGCGAAGCCATGATTGCCGCGGCCAAAAAGGCAAAACGGAAACTGATGGTGGCGCAGCACATGCGCTTTGAGCCGCGTGCCGAAAAACTGAAGGAAGTGGTTGCCAGTGGTGCGCTGGGTAAGATTTACACGGCAGAGACCAAGTGGCTGCGTCGGCGCGGCATCCCAGGCTGGGGCAAATTCCACCTGAAGAAAGAATCGTTGGGCGGCCCGCTCATTGACATTGGCGTACACATGATGGACCTGTGCGTATGGTTGATGGGCAGTCCCAAACCCGTGGCGGCATCAGGAAAGGTGTACCGCATGTTTGGCGACCGTCCCGACTTGTTCAATGCCGATTGGGGCGTTCCGTACAAGCCCAAGGAGTTTACCGTGGAAGACTACGCCACGGCCTTTGTGCGCTTCGAGAATGACATAACCATGCAAATGTCCGTGTCATGGGCCGCGAATACCCACGATGAAATTGAGGATATGCATATCCTTGGCGACAAAGGCGGTATCGGCATCAATCCCCTCGGATATTTTGGCGCGGACGCTACGTCGCTGAATCGCACCACGTGGGACTACCTCCACACCGAAGATGGTCATCGTCGCGAAGTGCGTCATTTCTGCGAGTGCGTGGAAAAGAACCTGCTGGTTATGGTGAAGCCGGAAGAATCGTTGCGCATCCAGAAAATCATTGACGCGATCTACGCATCGTCCGCCAAAAACAAGGAGATTGTCATCAAATAGGCGCAGCATCAGCCTGCAATTAACAAGGGCGCAGCAACCACATCGGCTTCTGCGCCCTGTTTATATCTACTCGCTCAACTAATTGCTATCTTGCCAGCCGCAAAAGATTGCCCGTGCCCGGC
The DNA here is from genome assembly GCA_007118765.1 of Candidatus Hydrogenedentota bacterium. Lineage (GTDB taxonomy): Bacteria > Hydrogenedentota > Hydrogenedentia > Hydrogenedentales > CAITNO01 > SLFT01. The sequence goes on along the minus strand of SKQZ01000307.1, from coordinate 3,348 downwards.
TGTGTGCGTTCCCGCTGTGCAGCGCGATCAGGCACATAGCGTTGCTGTGCTCTTTCAACACCTGTTTCCCGCACGCGAAACGGCAGGTACGGCGCCTCTTTTTCCTCTTCTTCTTTTTCCACCACCTCTTCAGGCTCCTCCGGGGGCGCCGTCATTTTTTCAATGAAAGCAAGGGCCTGATCTTCATAGGTTTCCGTGCTGCGCAGGGGCGCCTTGGGCGGCAGCGGCGCATACACCATGCCCCGCGCCGTGTGATCAATCAGTGTACCCGTGCCACGCACGGCGCCACAGGAGCCCTCGCATACCGCAGCACACGGGCTTTTGTGGATGCCGTCGTGCAAGCCTTCGTGGGTGCGCACAAACAATTTGCGCAGGCCCAGCACCGGCCACTTCACGACACGCAACGCCGGCTCTTCCGGGTTGCCGAATTGGCCTGTATACGCAGGCGGCACGGCAAACGCAACGGGCATGCCGCTTAACAATGCCGCCACTGCCAAGAATGAGATTGCTCGCTTCATAATCTTTTCTCCCGTTCGATAGCGTAAGCCGAAATCGGCCCATTGCCTTTATTTATTTTACGTAGCGCCGTTTATTGTATACAAAACCATGCGAAATGTAAAATTTTTGCCGTCACCGGCGTACGCATCCAACAGTGCCCTACCGCCTTACGGCGCGTCTGCATCGTTTTGCAATGGTTCTTCCGTCTCTTCAACCTCTTCCGGTGTTGCTGTCTTCTTCTTGGCGGTACTGCGCTTCTTCTTGTTCGACTTCTTGGCGGCGTCTTTCTTCTCGCCCTTTTTCCCCGTTGTTTTTTTCTTTTTCCACGACGACGTCAACCCGTTCTCGTCTTCATCGCCTTCTTCGTCTTCCTGTTCCCCGGCATCCTCTTTGCGCTTGGCGGCACGCGCAGCCATTCGCTCCTGCTGTTGAATGCGCTGCATCAAGAAATTCCGACGCTGCATGTAAAAGGGGTCTTCGGGGATTACTTCCTCGTCGTCGTCTTTCAAGGATTTGATAAAACCGGAATCCATCACCATTAGTCGCGCCAAGTCGGCGCCTGCCAGGTGGGTAAATCGGCTGTCAGGCGCCTCATCCACCAACCGCCGGTACAAGGCGATGGCCTTCGCCGCCTCTCCAAGTTGTGTTTCATAGATTTTGCCGAGGTTGTAGGCGGCTTCCGGCCATGCCACACGGTCGCTGGCATGATTCTCAACGATATCCGTGTACACCGAAACCACCTCTTCGTACTTGCCCTCCGCCTTCAGCTGCCGCGCCACCTCGGCCAGCGCAGGCGTGCGCCGTTCAAAAAACGACGTATACAACGATACGGCCTCGTCAATCTTGCCCGCCATCAACAATTTGCGGGCCTGCGTCACCAGCGGCGAATCCGGTATCTCCACGCCTTCGGGACTCACACGCAAGGTGATACGCCAAACAATTGCATTGGAAACATTCAGGCCATATTGGATGCACAAGGGAATATACAGGACAAACAGCCAAAACAGAATCTGCGGACGATGCTCGGTTGGATTCGACCAATACAGGGCAGACCCGACCAATACATACAACGACATCATAAGAAACATCATGGCAAGCGCGGCGGGAATAGGCAGGTTCTCATGCGTTTCGAGCCATTTGCGTTTCAAGAAGAATCCGGCCACCATCATCTCCACCACCACCACTACCAGTATGATAAAGGTGGACCACAGGGGCAGTACCGAAATTCTTTCAACAGTATCCGTCTGACTGACTGCAATCACAAAATTCATACAGTAATCCCAAGGTTCAAAAACCGACAGGCATTATGTCATCTGTTACGTTCTGCCAAGTCACATCCAAGCGTCAGGCATCACCAAAAAGCGGTCTCATCGGATGTGGTTGTCTCCACAGCGCCACGGCCATTGCCGGCACATCGAACGCCATTCCAAGCGTGTAACGTGTGCGGACGCAATCTGCGCAGGCTCACGGCAAAACTCGGCGAAATATGCGGGCTTTATTCTCTACATTATAGGGGAGTATGATATGCGAAACAACAGGAGTAATGCACATGAAACATACCTTATGCACTATCGTTGCCTTATTTGTCCTGATGCAGTCGCTTTCTTTCGTCTCATGGGCCGTAATGGCGGCGGACGAAGCAAACCCGTATGAGCGGCCGGTTCAACAATACGACCGCTGGCAACGATCGCAAGAGGACCTGATCTGGAACTTTCACAACATGTACCAACCCTGTGTTATCGAACTCCCGGACACACCATTCCCCTATCTCATGTGGTTTTTCGGCTGGGCCACAGCCGATGGCAACCCGGACATTCCCGGGTGCGACGCCATCTATCATGCACGCTCGAAAGACCTCAAGACATGGGAGATATGGTGCGGCGACGACCAGTGGGACACGGAGATGAACCCCGAACTGTGGGCGCCGGTACTGGCTGCGAGCGAGCGCTATTACGATGCATGGCACAATGGCGACCCGTCGGTTGTCTATCGGGACGGACGCTATTACATGGCGTACAGCGCCACCAGCGAGCCTTACCACAAGAAGAGCCACGACCACTTGGACGGCCAATTGTTGTGCATTATGGGCGCCACCTCCGAAGACGGCATACACTGGACAAAAACAGAACAACCCTTGTTGATTGAAAGCGAGGAGGCGCAAAACGCCGAGACCACGGACAAACACATTTGTGACTTCCACCGTCCGTCGCTTATGTGGCACGAGGGCAAATGGAAATTATGGTTTGACTACTGGAATCATCCCAACGGGGTGTGCATGGGATACGCCGAAAATACCGGCGAGTTCGGCGCGCCGGACGCTTTTGTCGTGAAGCACGATTTACGGACGGAGCCGCTGATTAAAAACTGGCCCAACCCGGATGTGGTCATTATTGACGATAAGTATCATGTATTTGCCGACCCGGTCGGCTATCCCCCGACTGAGACGCACAGCGAAAGCGCCCGGACTTGGAGCTCCCGCGCTTTGTGCGAAGCGGTTTCGACAGACGGGCTGCAATGGCGAATCAAGGGCTATATACCGCCGGACGACGACACTCCCGCCTGTCAAGTGCCGCAGACACTGCTGACAACCATTTCCGGAGAACGGCGGCTTTATTTGTTTTACTCCACACAACGGGGCGGTGCGCCCACCTATGATTTCAGGTATAACCGCATCCGCGCCATGTGGCGAGCGCATTAGCCCCTATATTTCGAAGGATTTTGTAAGAATCCCGCGAAGCTTGCGTCAGGTCAAGCGCTTTGTGCAGGCACAACAGAAAGTCGGTGAAACTTTCGGGCGAGCCGCGCAGCGCCTGATATCCTTCCGCCGCAAGCACGCCTCTCTGTTTTGCC
>SKQZ01000056.1 GCA_007118765.1 Candidatus Hydrogenedentota bacterium | reverse complement strand
GGTGGCGCTGGTTGGGGAGAGCGGCTGCGGCAAAAGTGTTACGGCCTTATCCCTGCTGCGGTTAATTCCGTCGCCTCCCGGGCAAATTACCGGCGGACGCATCCTGTTTGAAGACCGCGATCTGCTCGCCTTGTCCGAGGCGGCCATGCGTCGTATCCGGGGCAACGAAATCAGCATGGTCTTCCAAGAGCCCATGACGTCGCTGAACCCCGTCTTTCGCGTGGGCGCACAAATCAGCGCCGTGTTGCGGATGCATCGCAAAATGAGCGGGGACGCGGCGCGTGATGCCACGATTGCATTGTTACGGCGCGTCGGGATTCCGTCGCCGGAAAAGCGATTGGACGAGTATCCGCACCAGATGTCCGGTGGCATGTTGCAACGCATTATTATTGCCATGGCGTTGGCGTGTAATCCCAAAGTGCTTATCGCGGACGAGCCCACCACCGCCCTCGATGTGACGATACAAGCCCAAATTCTTGAACTGTTGGTGGAGTTGCAACAGCAGAGCAATCTTGCAATTGTCCTCATTACCCATGATTTGGCGGTTGTAGCCGAGACGGCGCACCATGTTGTTGTCATGTATGCGGGAAAAGTGGTGGAAACGGCCCCGGTGGCGGCGTTGTTTGAACGCCCGATGCATCCCTATACACAAGGGCTGTTTGCGGCGTTGCCAAGCGTTAATACGCCCGGGAAGCGGCTTGCCACCATTCCCGGATCCGTGCCCGCCGCCACAAACTTTCCGACAGGCTGTCGTTTTCACCCGCGGTGCGCCCATGCCATGCCGGTATGCGTCACACAGGAACCGCCACTTGCGTGCGGCGCCGCATCTCATCCCGTTGCCTGTTGGCTTCATCACAACGCTTCTGCTTCGGTGGAGGAAGGTGACTCATGAGCGCGCCATTGTTGTCTGTAAAGAACATGACAAAACATTTTCCATTGAAGGCAGGCACGTTCTCGCGCACCGTTGGCGCCGTGCGGGCCGTGGATGGCGTTACCTTTAATATTATGCGCGGGACCACCTTGAGTCTTGTAGGTGAGAGCGGCAGCGGCAAAACAACGGCAGGACGGTGTCTGCTGCGGCTTATTGAACCGGATGAGGGCGATATTTATTTTGACGGCATCAACGTGCGCGCTGCTGATTCCAGACAATTGCGCATGTTGCGTCGGCGTATGCAGATCATATTTCAAGACCCCTTTGGTTCGCTGAATCCACGGATGACGGTGCGTTCCATGCTGAGCGAAATACTGCGGTTCCACCGCCTGGCAAAAGGGCGGGATATACGGGATCGCATTGCAGCGCTGCTCGACCAGGTAGGGCTTGCCGAAACTGCGGCGGACCGGTATCCGCATGAGTTCAGCGGTGGGCAACGGCAACGCATTGCCATCGCCCGCGCTCTGGCTGTAGAACCGGAATTTATTGTCGCCGATGAACCTGTCTCCGCATTGGATGTTTCTATCCAGGCACAAATATTGAATCTGCTGCAGGAACTTCGCGAGCGTCTGGGACTGACCTATCTTTTTATCGGACACAACCTTGATGTGGTGCGTCATATTTCCGATCAAGTGGCCGTCATGTATCTTGGGCGCATTGTGGAAATTGCGCCCGCGGATGCGCTCTTTGCCGGGCCTGTTCACCCCTACACCACCACCTTGCTCGGCGCCGCGCCCGTGCCTGACCCGGCACAACATAAAGCGCGGCATTTACCGCAGGGCGAACCACCCAGCCCCATCGAACCGCCATCGGGGTGTCCCTTCCATCCGCGTTGTGAATATGCCGAGGAACGGTGTGCGCACGACACACAGCAACTTGTTGAAGTTGCGCCGGGACATGCTGTTGCGTGCGCGGTTCGTTCCGAACAAAAAGCAGTCACGCACCGCTAGCCCGCATATTTCACAAGGTTTTGTCGGTGTCAATGGCCTGCAACAGCGCCTCGGCAAAATGAAGAACAGGACGGCTGGAGAGGTGTGTAATCTGATGGCGACAACTGGCGCCGGAAGCGATAACACGGGTCTGGGGCGGCTGGGCATCCAAAAGGGCCTGCAATGCCGCTGCCACTTCCAAACTCACTGCATATTTTTCCTTCAGTGCGCCAAAAGCGCCCGCCATCCCACAACAGCCGCTGTCAAGCAGCACGGTATCTTCGCCGGAAAAACGACGGGCCAACTGCAGCATGGTATCCGTGTCTGTCAGCGCCTTGGCATGGCAATGGGCATGGATGGCATAGCCCTGCGGTTGTTGTTTCAAAGGAAGTGCATCGGGTTCTTCACGCAGCAGTGTTTCAATATAATGTTCAAACAGTACGGCCCGATCCGCTGCCTTTCGGGCGCCCTTCACGCCCAATTCAATGTATTCCTCCCGGAACATGGCATAACAGGAAGCTTCAAGAAATATCACCGGTTCTTCGTTGTTAGCGAGTAACGCCAGATTTTGTGCGGCAAAGCGGCGTGCCACATCCAGTCGGCCCATGCTGAACGCGGGGCGACCACAGCACGCATGTCCGGAAAGCAATCGGGGGCGATATCCGGTCGCTTCGAGCACCTTCACCGCCGCCTTGCCAATGTTGGGCTCGTTGTGACGTGTGAAACAGTCGTCCCACAGCAATACATCACCCCGTGGCGCGTGCTTGTTGTCGGGCAGGCGTCCATGAAACCAAGCATCAAATCGCTGCGGGGCATAGGGAGGCAAAGGACGCTTCGCCGCAATGCCGACCGTTTTCTCAAGCAGCAAACGGAACAGCGGGGCCTTGAGAGATGCATTGGCAAGGCGGGGGGCGATGCTTCCCAGCGTTCCAAGCAGATCAACGCGGCTTAACAGACGCGCCCGCAATGATACGCCATGCCGACGGTGGCGGGCATGCAAAAGTTCTGCCTTCAACAATGCCATGTTCACATTCGACGGGCATTCCTCCGTACAAGCCTTGCACGACAGACAGTTGCTCAGCGCCTGTTTCAGCGCGTCGCTTGTCAATGGCGCATCAGCAGCGCCCAGCCGTCCCTCCAGTACGGCGCGAATGATATTGGCGCGGCCTCGGGTAGACATCAGCTCATCGCCCAAAGCCTGATAGGTGGGGCACATGGTGGGGGTGTCTTTGCGACAGCCGCCACAGCCATTGCACTGTTCCAAGTTGCCCGTAAACGAATGGTCCTTGGCCGCGAAAAGCAATGCCGGTTCAAAGGGCACGGGAATGAAGGCGCCCTCGCCATGCCTGAGGTCGCGGTCAATGCGCCACCGCCCCGTGTCAAATATCTTGCCGGGATTCATGACATTTGCGGGATCGAAGGTCTGTTTAACCAGGCGCATCGTATCCAACAGTGCAGGGCCGATGTGCTCCGCGGCGTATTCGGTACGTGCAATGCCCACGCCGTGTTCCGCCGTCAGTGACCCATTGAATTGCTTGGCAAGCAGCGATACCTCATCCGCGAGTTCCCGGAACTTTCCAATGTCCGTTGATGTGTGCAGGTCCAGCACAGGCCGAACATGGAGCAGGCCGGATGCCGCATGGCCATAGAAAGACGCCTGCAGGGATAGCCGTCCCAACACGGTGCGCAACGCGTCCACATAGGCGGGCAGTTGGCGCGGCGGCACGGCCACGTCCTCAATGCCCGCAGTCGGTTTGGCGGCGCCGGGCCGTCCCACCAACAGCGATAAGCCCGCCTTGCGCAAGTGCCATACCAGAGCCTTTTCCTTCTCACTGGCGCAGACATGATGGCGCATTCCCGGGGATTGCGCGGCCACGGCGGCCAGTTTATCCTCAATATGGTCGTAAAACTCAACAAGCAGTATGGCGCTGCACGGTTTGTCATCCAGTTGCATCAAATCCCGTGCCGCTTGAAAGGCGCGTTGGCCCCGTGTCTGGTCAAAAAGCAGTTTGTCTATATGTTCCACGCTTGCGGGCGCCAAATCCAGTAGTGCCACGGATGCCTGCATTGCCGCGTCAATGCTGTCGAAAAACAACAGGGCAAGACCCGTTTCAGGCGGCAGCGGTGTGGCGCGTACCGTGGCGGCGTAGACGGCGCACAGTGTGCCTTCACTGCCGCCCACTAATTTCCCGGGATCCGGTTGGCCACTATCCACGCTGCGCAAAAAGCGGTCCAAGCCGAGTCCGGGCCAGCGCTTGCAAATGCCCGGGTGAAACCGCTGTTCAATTTCCGGGCGTTCTGCCTCAATGCGTTGATGAGCCGCTGCCAGTGTTGTCCGCATGTCGGACGACTCCGCACTTAACAAGGCGGTGTGCCCGTCTGGTGTGGCTACCTCAAGACTGACCACATGCTCGATGGTGGTGCCGTAGAGCGGGGCGCGTGCGCCGGAGCTGTCGTTGGCTATCATGCCGCCCAAGGTGGCGCGGGAACTGGTGGCCACGTCCGGCCCGAAGGTCAGGCCGTGGGGCGCAAGAAAAGCATTCAGTTGATCAAGCACGACACCCGCGCCAACGCGCACCGTCATGTCGCCACGATTGAAGTCCGTGATAAACCGGGTGTGTCGCGCAAGGTCCACCACCACGCCCTCGCCCAATGCCCCGCCGGCAAGACCGCTGCCCGCGCCCCGCGGAATAAGGGGAACACCCGCCGCGGCCGCCACGCCCAACAGTTCCGCCGTTTCTTCAAGGCTTCGTGGAAACGCCACACCGGCGGGCAGAACCTGATAAACCGAGGCGTCTGTGGCGTAGAGCGTGCGCGTAATATCGTCAAGGTAAACGGGACACGCGCATGTGTCTTGTATTGCTTTTAGCGTTGTCATTCATGCCTCATATCAAGCCCGCGGGGGTTAAGCCGCCCTGAGCATTCCGGCAGGCGCGCCACGAATCCGCGGAAAGAAACGGTCGCGTGGAAACAACCATAGTGTACGCGATCAGGCGCCGATACCGGCGACCCAATACACAAAAGCCACCATAGCCACAACAATGGCCCAACAAATGATAAAACCGGCCATGCCAACAGCAGTGGGCCTTGGAATTTCGAGGTCGGGGTGGTCAAACAGTTTGTTGGGGGCGCTGGGTGTCGTGCCGTCGGGCAATTTGAACGGCTCAACAACAGACGGCTCATCCGGGGCAATGGGGGTTCGCAGGCATCCGTAAAAGCGCTCTAATTGTGGTTCCGGCGTCCGCTTGGTAAACAGGCTGATCAATATCATGGAGCCAAAGCCGGCCGTCAAGTAGGCCGTAATGCGCCAAGAAAGCCGGAACTGCTCGTCGAAAATCATGAAGTCCGGCAAGTTGTTGTTTGCCCATGCGTGGAAAAAAGAGCGGTCGGTGAAAATCAATATGAAGAAGGCAACTAACGTGCCCACCCACGCACCGGCCGGCGTGGCGCCGCGCCAGAAGAGCCCGACCCAGAAGGCGGCGCCCATAAGCGCCTGAATGCTGAAAAACCATTCAAGGCCCCGGGGTACGTCGGCGACGGCGTTGGCAAAGAATAAAGCGCCAACAATGATCACAAGGGAAGTTACACGTCCGACCGCCAGATAGTGGCGTTCGTCTTTGTTCCGGAAAATGAACCGGCGGTAGAAGTTGTGCGTAAACAGCCCGGAGGAGGAAATCATCATGGCATCGCAGCTGGACATTACCGACGCAATCAAAGCGGCAAGGAAAATGCCCACCAGTCCCGGGGCGATGGAGGGCAGGAGCGTGCGGGCCACCTCGCCATACACCAAATCGGGATGGGCAATGGGATGTTCCATAAACATGGCCACCCCGGCCAACCCGGTTAACATCCACGCGATGGTGCATACCCGTTTGAGCATGTTGCCGCCGGTCATTCCGATGCGCCCGTCCATTTCGTTTCTGCCGGCTGCCGCCACACCCATCATGTGCGGCTGCGTGACAATTCCGACAAGCGCCACCACCGCGAACATGAAAATGTGGTACAGATTGATTTCCCCCGGCGATACCAGACTGAACATGGCGGGATCATCAATGATGGCGCGCATACCCGACATATAGCCTACTTGATGCAGTGCGAAGGGCAACAGAATAAAGGAGAGAATGACGGTCAGGATCCCTTGAATCAGGTCGGTGAGAATGGCGGCGGTAAGGCCGCCGGCGACGCCGATAATGAGGGTCGCCGCCGCCATAATGGCAATCGTAATCTGTCGCGGGATTGCCCCTTGCGTAATGGCTTCGGTCATGGCGCCCGCGCCCAGAAACAGGACGCCGATGTTAAACGTTAACTGCAGCACGCCGACAACAGAATACAAACCGGCCACGGACGAGTTGTACCGATATTCAAAATAATCTCCCGTTGTCAGTGCGCGCATACGCCTGAAAAACGGCGCGATGATCCAGTAAAACGGTGTTGCAAACAACCACAGCCATTGATACCAAATGCCCGCCATACCGTCGGTATAGGTGCGTGATGAAACGCCCACGGCGTCGTTGCCGCTGGTGCCCACGCCGAATGCAAAGAATGTCATCAGAATGCGGTTTGTTTTACGGCCGGCCATATAAAAGTCGGCGGTATCGTGGATGCGCTTCGAGGCCCACACGCCGATAATGGTGATGCCGATGATATAGGCCAGTAGTGCAACCCAATCCCAAATGCTGATGCCCAGCAAATAGATGTGTTCCTGCATCAAATTCTCCCTGGTTATCAATGAATGCGTCAGCGGCGTCATGCGCGCGGCGACGGCTTCTCAGCATAATTGTATTGCCGCTTCGGCTTTGAGTTCCACCGGAGCACTGATCATGCCCTGCATAAGCAATAATTTTCAACTTTACCGGATTTGTTGCAGGCCCGTGTCGTATGCTACGGCGTGGCAACACCGTGTTTTCGCATGGTGAGAGTGGGTGCAACGTTTGCAGCGGCGCGGTCAAGGTGGTATTATCATGTGCATGTTGTGAATGGACCCGCAAACGAACAAGGAGTGCTATTATGAGAAAAGCGGTGCTTGCGGCAGGTATGGCCGTGCTGTTTATGGTCGGTATTGTTGATGGTGTTATGGCGGACGAATCAGAAGAGGGAGTTGCTGCTGACGTGGAACATGTGACGATTTACTACGAAGAAGGACGATTCGGCGGCTGGCCTGCCAATCATGGTATATGGCAGTGGGACAACGAGATTCTGGTCGGCTTCAGTCGTGGCTATTACCTTGACCGTGGTGATCGCCACCACTTTGATCCAAACAAGCCCGAAGACCATGTGTTGGCGCGGAGCATGGACGGCGGCGAAACATGGACGCTTGAGTACCCCAACGAAAAAGGCTTCCTGATTCCCCGTGGCCGGGCGCTTCACGGCACCGAGTTGCCGGATGTGCCCCTTCCGGACGTGCGTCAATGTCCGGGCGGCGTTGATTTCGCGCATCCCGATTTTGCCATGACCATCCGCATGACCGCCGTAGGCTCGGGGTTCTCCCGGTATGAGTATTCGTATGACCGCGGCCACACATGGGAAGGGCCGTTTATGCTGCCGCAGTTTGACACGCCCGGCATTGCGGCACGCACAGATTACATTGTGGACGGCCATGATACGTGCACCCTGTTCCTGACCGCGTCCAAGGAAGACGGGCGGGAGGGGAGGCCCATGGCCGCGCGTACCGAAGACGCCGGTGCAACATGGGAGTTTCTCTCTTGGATTGGTCCGGAACCGGATGGCTTTGCCATCATGCCCGCCACGGTACGCCTCGCGGAAAATGAGTTGTATACCGTTGTTCGCAAACGTGACGGCCCGAAGCGATGGCTCAAGGCCTATCGCTCCACCGACAACGGCCACACATGGGAACGGTGCGTTGATCCTGCGGACGACCTTGGCGTTGGCAACGCGCCTGCGCTCATCATATTGCAGGACGGGCGACTGTGTCTGGCCTATGGGTATCGTGCGGAACCTTATGGCATACATGCGCGTTTGAGCAGCGACAACGGACGCAGTTGGTCGGATACTATTGTGCTGCGTGATGACGGACTCAGTCGGGACATCGGCTACCCGCGCATGGTACAGCGTCCGGACGGCAAGGTGGTGGCGGTGTATTACTACTGCGATCACGAAACCGGCCCTGAACGCTATATTGCCGGCACCATCTGGTCGCCACCGGCGCCGTGACGCGCTTTTTCATGTCCGCCTGTTGCCCTGCATAACCGGCGGATGCGGTTAACCCGGATTTTTCACAGGGTTTTGTCGTGAGTCTGCGGAGATTGCGTCAGGTCAAGTGCTTTGTACAGGTCGCTGGCTGACAGCGTGTTAAAACACGTCGAAGTCGGCGGGCAAGCAAAGTGCTTGAGATGGCGTAAGATGCGCAGGCGCAATAGAAAGCCGGTGAAAAAACCGGGTTAGAGCAGTGCGTGAAAGGTATGCTCAACAAGGTCGGTTAAGAACGCCTCTTGGTTGGGACCGAACCAGTTCATCTGCCCTATTTCATAGTTGTGATTGTAATGCATGCCCTCTCCGAGAACGTCGTAATATCGGTCGGGGGAGAGGTAACCGAGGTAGGCGCCGGAAAAACTGGTAACCCACAGGTTGATCCCGTGCTCCAACGCCCGTTGTTGCCATGCGGCGCTGATTTCGCCGCTGATTTCGCTGGCCGTGCCCACAAGAAGCATGTCGCCAACACGCGCCGCCTGCAGGCGGCCGGTGGTGGGAACGCCGAGCAACCTGAACGCGAAGGGTGACAGGCGCCACCTTGTTGAAACAGGACGCACTTGCGCGGGCGGCGGCTGGTAAAACACCTCCATAGTGGCAATAGGCACCTCGGTCTCAAAACGCAGTGAGTCGGCCGCTTCAAGCAGTCTGTCGGCCAAGGCCGCGCCCATGGCTTCGGCGCGTGCCTCCTGTTTGCGCAATACTTCGTCCTGCGTTATTTTGCCCTGATGCACGAGCGTGCCCTCAACGGCATGTTCAAAAGCCAACTCCAGTTCCGGTGTCCACGGTTCGGGCATGGGAGGACCGGGCGGATTGGGGCGCATGGAACCCACGGCTCCGGCCATAAACAATAGTGGCG
>SKQZ01000106.1 GCA_007118765.1 Candidatus Hydrogenedentota bacterium | reverse complement strand
TCGGTTTTTATCTGGCATAGTATGGGGGTCAAGCGTAGGCATGCCGTGACTGGCGAGCATCAACGTGGCGTTTACCACGGTGGAGCGGCGTGCCGTTGTATTCGCCGTTCGCCTGGGCGCAGGGTTTTCCTGAGCAGATGTGTGTCTGTCATACGCTTCTGAGCACTGGAAAGGCGAATGATGCGGTATACGCCCATAGCACCAGAGTATGCGCGACATCAGGGGCGCGTGGTTGATTTTCACGGTTGGGGGCTCCCCCTGCATTTCTTCGGCATTATTGAAGAGCATGCCCATGTACGTTCCCAAGCGGGCGTATTTGATTGTTCCCACATGGGTGAATTTGTCGTACGCGGCGATACTGCCATTGCTGCGTTAAGCGACATGGTAGTCGGTGATTTGGTGGCGCTGCCCGTTGGTCGCTGCCGATACACGGCACTGGTACAAGATGACGGCGGCATCATAGACGACTGTGTTGCCATGAAGCCGGCACACGATGAACTGATGCTTGTGACCAATGCCGGGCCTTTGCACGAGGTGGCCGCCCTATTGGAGGCGTGTGTACCCGGCGTTGAAAATATTTCCCACAGAACCGCAAAAATTGATGTTCAAGGGCCCTTGGCCTTTCAAGTGTTGCAAGCGCTGGGATTTGATGATATTCGAGAACTCGGCTTTTGGAACGTGAAGCGCCGCGAAGATGGGCTTATTGTGGCCCGCGCCGGATACACCGGCGAGTTGGGATATGAACTCTATACGCCCAACAGCGCCGCTGTTTCCTTGTGGCGCGCCTTGATGGAACTGTCCCCCGTTATGCCTTGTGGCCTTGGCGCACGGGACACGCTCCGCACGGAAATGGGTTATCCATTAAGCGGCCAGGACGTTACTAAAGCAAGGACGCCGCTGGAAGCCGGGATGGAACGGTTTATCGCCTGGCACACGGAGTTTCCCGGCAAGCAAACGTTGCTGGCACAACGGGACTCGGGCGATTACCAAGTGTTGACGCCCTTGCGCAGCCCTGATCGACGCGCGCCGCGCTTTGGTTATGTGTTGCGGCATGACGGCCGCGATGTGGGCGAGGTGACGAGCGGCACCTTCGGCCCCAGTGTTCAGTGCGGCATTGGTTTGGGCTATGTGCCCCTAGCATTGGCCCAGCCCGGCACATCCGTGCAGGCCGGGCCCCGTGAGCAGACTGTTTTTGTTGAGAAGCCGCCTCTTTATAAAGACGGAAGCGGCAGAAACCCTGTAACATAAATTTGGTGGAGAGCAACCTATGAACCCGGATACGCTAAAGTACACGGAAGAACATGAATGGATCATTAACCAGGACGGCATTTACACGCTGGGCATAACCGAATATGCGGTGGACGAATTGGGCGAAATCACCTTTGTGGAATTGCCCGAGGTGGGTAAGTTCATAGAGCGGGGCGAGGACATTGCCATTGTAGAGTCGGTAAAAGCCGCAAACGACATCTATTCCCCTGTTACGGGCACGGTTGTCGAGGTGAACGATATCCTTGATATGGAGCCGGATCTCATCAACCGCGATTGCTACGGAAAAGGATGGATAGTCAAACTGAAAGATGTTAACGAAGACGAATACAACGACCTGATGGATGCCCGTTCGTATCGCGGTTTTCTAAAAACCGTTGATCAATAGCCGGCGGCGGCGCCCGTATGGTCGGTTCAAGTATCGTTATTGTTGCAAGGAAACCGGAGAGCGTTGTCTGTTTTCCAAAGGGATGTGTTTATGGATTGGACTGCAATTACCGAAGCGGAACAGCGGGAAATGCTGGAGGTCATTGGCGCGCCTGACATGGAGGCGCTGTTCAGTGTGATTCCCGATGAATTGCGTGTGCGCAACGACACCAACGGCACACGCGGCAAAAGCGAAATCGCGTTGCGGCGTGAACTGGAGGCATTGGCCGGTCAGAACCGCCATGACTGCGTCTGTTTTCTCGGGGCCGGGTATTATGACCATTATATCCCCGCCGCTGTTGACGCTTTGGCGGGCCGCAGTGAATTTGTCACGGCCTATACGCCCTATCAGCCCGAATGCTCGCAAGGCACACTGCAAAGTATTTACGAATATCAATCCATGATGTGTCGGCTGATGGACATGGAATGTGCCAATGCTTCGCTGTATGACGGTGGCACGGCCGTATTTGAGGCGGCCATCATGGCCAGCCGCATTACAAAACGGCGCCGCGTGGCACTGCACGAGTCACTCAATCCTCGCTGGCGGTGCATGTTGCAGACCCATACCGCGGGGTCGCCGCTTGACCTTGACGACGACGCGGCCAAGATTGATGAAGACACGGCATGTGTGATTGCGCAGAACCCCGCATTCCTGGGTACGCTGCATGATTACAGCGACTTGGCGCAACGGTGTCATGATGCCGGTGCGCTGCTTGTGCTTGCCGTGAATCCCGTGTCCCTCGGCATCGTAAAGACGCCCGGCGCAATGGATGCGGATATCGCCGTGGCCGAAGGGCAAAGCATTGGGTTGCCCTTGGGTTTCGGCGGCCCCTATCTGGGGATTCTTGCCACGCGCAAAGCCTATATCCGCAGGATGCCCGGACGCATCGCGGCAATGGCGCAAGACGACGCCAAACGCCGGGGATTCGTGTTGACCTTGCAGGCGCGGGAACAGCATATCCGCCGGGAAAAAGCCATGTCGAACATTTGCTCCAACCAAGCGCTGTGCGCGTTGCGCGTGCTCATACACTTGTGTTTACTGGGACCGACGGGGCTTCGTGAAACAGCGCGGGCGTGCCACGCCAAGGCGGAATATCTCAAGAAGAAACTTGATTTCGTGCAGATATTGAACGACGGCCCCACCTTCAACGAGTTTGCCGTGCGTTTGCCCCGCCCGGCGACGGCGGTGGTTGCCGACTTGGTGCCCCGTGGATATCTGGCCGGGCTGCCGTTGGAAGCAGAGGGCGCGGGAACGGAAAACGACCTGCTTGTAGCGGTGACGGAAAAACGGACGCGCGCCGAACTGGACGCATTTGCGGCGGCGCTGCGGGAGGCTTGTCATGAATGAATTGAAAACCGTTTTTGAGGCGAGTAAAGCAGGACACCGGGCGGTGATGCCGGAGCCGCTGGACGTGCCCGAAGCGGAATTGCCCGAGGCGCTTCGTCGCGAGGCCCCGCCGCCGTTGCCCGAATTAAGCGAATTGGATGTGGTGCGGCATTTCACGCGCTTATCTCGCAGAAACTTTGGCGTGGATTCCCATTTCTATCCACTGGGTTCCTGCACCATGAAATATAATCCGAAAGTCGCGGAAGCCATAAGCGCCTTGCCCGGGTTCACAACCCTCCACCCGCATACGGCATCGGTCGCGCCTTACCTTGGCATATGTCAGGGCGCATTGGCGGTGGTTCACGACATGGAGCGACTGCTTGCCGATATCGCGGGCATGACTGCGGGCTGTCTGCAACCCATGGCGGGCGCACACGGCGAACTTGCCGGGGTGCTGCTTATTGCGGCATATCACCGTCATCGCGGTGACACGGAGCGCGATACCATTCTCATTCCCGATGCTGCTCACGGCACCAATCCGGCCAGCGCGGCCATGGCGGGGTTCAAGGTACGCACATTGCCCTCGGACAAGCGCGGCGTGGTGGACTTTGAGGCGTACGCCGACCTGATGAACGACCAGATTGCCGGGGTGATGCTCACGTGTCCGAATACCCACGGACTCTTTGAGCCAAAAGTAGCCGAGATGTCCGCACTGGCCCACGAGCACGGCGCTTTGATGTATTATGACGGCGCAAATCTCAATGCGATTGTCGGCCAATGTCGTCCGGGCGCACTCGGTTTTGATGTGATGCATTTTAATCTGCACAAAACGTTTGGCACGCCCCATGGCATGGGCGGCCCCGGATCCGGCGCCATTGCCGTGGGCGAGCGTCTGGCGCCGTACCTGCCCGCCCCGCGTGTGGTCAAACAGGGCGACCGCTATGGTCTGGTCATAAGCGAACAGTCAATCGGCCAAATGGCGCCTTTCTTTGGCAGTTTTTTGGTGGCATTGCGCGCTTATGCCTATATTCTCGCGCTGGGTGATGCGGGGATGAAACGCGTCAGTGAAGGCGCGGTGCTGACCGCCAACTACGTGTTGGCGCGGCTGAAAGAGACTTGGCGGCCCGCTTACGAGGGGTTCTGCATGCATGAATGTTTGTTGACGGCTGCCGACGTAACCGCTGCCCACGGGGTGCGTGCCGTTGATATTGCCAAGGCGTTGCTTGACCGGGGCTTCCATGCTCCCACAGTGTATTTCCCGCTGACGGTGAAAGAAGGGCTCATGATAGAACCCACGGAAACCGAATCACGCGAAACGCTGGATGCGTTCTGTGACGCCTTGCTGGAGATTGCCCGGCTGGCCGAAGAAGACCCTGATGCCTTGTTGCGCGCACCTGAGACCATGCCCGTGGGGCGTCTGGATCAGACCGAGGCGGCCAAAACCCTCAACTGCGCCGACCTGCCATAAAACATGGCGCTCACCGGTTTGCGGCGCGGAGCTGGCCGCAGGCGGCGTTGATGTCGCCGCCGCGTTCCTTGCGCACAGTGGCCTTTACGCCCGCAGCTTGCAGGGCCTGCGCAAACGCTGTCACGCGCCGCGCTGAAGGCGGGGCGAATGGGAGTTCCGGCGCCGGGTTCCAGGGGATGAGGTTAACGACGGCATCCAAACCGCGCAGATATGAGGCCAGGTCCGCGGCGTTGGCGGGCGCGTCATTCACTTCGTTGAGCAGGGTGTACTCAATGGTGATCTGCCGCCGCCGCTTTTGTTGATACGTTTGCAAAGCATCATGAAGCGCCGCCAAAGGATAGCGCTTGTTCAGTGGCGTTAATTGGTCGCGCAATGTGTCTGTAGCCGCATGTAGCGAAATGCTCAGCCGCACTTGCCAGGGTTCTTCAGCGAAGCGGAGAATGCCCGGCACGTCGCCGACGGTGGAAACGGTTATTTTCCGTGCGCCAATATGCATACCCGCGGGATGCATCAGGATATGGATGCTTTTGATTACGGCCTCGTAGTTGCAAAAGGGTTCGCCCATGCCCATATACACAATGTTCGGCGTGGTATCGGGCGGCAGTGCGGCCGCATGGTGGAGCCGCAGGGCCTGTTCGACGATTTCAGCGGGGGACAGGTTGCGGCGGAACCCCGTCATGCCGGTGGCGCAAAAGGCGCAGCCCAAAGGGCAGCCCGCTTGGGATGACAGGCAAAATGTGGCACGGGCGCCGTGCCGCAACAACACCGACTCAATCATTTCGCCGTCGGCCAACGAAAACAAGGCCTTTACGGCGCCGCTCTGTTCAGACAACTCCTGTTTCACCATCTCAAGGGCGCAAACGGGAACGGCGGGGGAGTGCGTTGCACGCATGGAGGCAGGCAAATCAGTCATGTGCTCCAGCGTCAGCACTTGTTTCTTTTGCAGCCACTGAAAAAGTTGTTTGCCGCGAAATGGCGGCAAGTCCAAGGCCTCGGCAATTTCCTCAGGCAGCATGCCGGTCAACGCGTTGTTCGTGTGATGTGCGTGTGTTGTCACAATATCTATAACCCGACTTCCAGGTCTTCTCTGGAAGGGCCTTCGCCCGCGAATATATCCACCCGTTGAAAGCCGCGCCGCTCCAAGTTTCGTGCGCGGCCAACCACGTCAAAGACGGGGTCTTCCACCGGGGCGTTAACGTCCACGCGGCGCATGGTAAAGCGCATCCATGCCTCTTCGCCCGGCAACACAGATTCAATTTCCGTGGGATATCGGATGCCTTCCTGTTCATGGTAGGCATTTTTGACCGTGTGCGCGATGACCTCGCCGTGGCGGTCAAATAATTGGCTTTCAAGAATGACCCAGGGCGCTCCCTGTACCCGAACAATGCGTTTTAGCCGCAGTTGCGGGTCCTCCGTCCAAATCTCGATGGTTGCCGTTTGCGTGGTTTCGTCGTAGTCAATCATCCGTGTCAGTTCCTCGGACAAAGCCGCCCATGGCTCGGGCGTGAACATTTCCCGCACAATGTCCGCCGAGGTGAGTGTGGCGAATGGCTCGGCGGTCAGTTGCAGGCAGTACTCGCGGCGCGTGGGAAATTCCAACAGGAAAGCATCATCCGCATACACCAGTTCGATAATGCGCGTGCCATAACGGCGTCCGATGACATGAAGGTTGTCCGGGTAACGAAAGTGCAGGACGCTTTCCCGCGATATTTGTGTCGCTTCCACCTCCGGCACTTTGATGACGGCGGTGCCGGTGGCGCGAAAAGAGGTCAACGCGGCTTCGTTTTCGGCAATGCTTTGAAGCACGTCGGCCACTTCCGGCGCGCCGGGAGGAAGCGGCAGAGGTTCCAGCCGGTCGCCAAGTCGCGCACACCCGCCGCCGAAAAGTGTTGTCAGCAACACAATTACGACTGACGCTGTTGTAAGACGCGATAGATGCATGTAATGTCTCATACGGAAAAGGCGCTCCTGTTGTGCGCAAAACGCATTGTGTTTTCAAGGGAGTGGTTGCCAATGCACAGCGCCCCTGAGCGTCTATGGTAGCGTATATCCCTCTGCGTAATCATCTTGACATATCAGCCGCTGTCGTTGGGCGGCACGGGGAAATCACAGGGGCCGCATGTAACGCCTTCTGCAAAATCGCAGATGGAAGTGGTATACTATGGTCATCAACGCACAACAACCGGACAGGAGCACCGCTATGAACCCCATGGATCGACGCAGGTTTATGAAAACGGCTATGGCCGCGCCCATAGTATCATCGTTGACAGCATACGGGGCTAAGGATGCGGAGGACGCCGCGACGCCGAACGAATTGTCGCCCATGCCGTGTGGCGACATCAAAGGCATGGAGTTAAGCCGCTTGTTGTTGGGCGGCAATCTGCTGACTCATTACACACACAGCCGCGACCTGCGGTATGTGTATGATCTTACCGCCCATTACAACACGGATGAGAAGATAGTGGAAACATTGCGCCTGTCCGAACGTCACGGCATCAATGCGTTGGTGGTTCATACGGTTCCCCATATCATTGAACTGCTTGTGAATTATCGCAAGGAAAAAGGCGGCAAGATGCAGTGGATTATTTGTCCCACGACGCAAATTGATCACGATAGACAAGGGTATGAGAAACAGGTGCGCGAATTGGTTGCCGAGGGCTGTGAAGCCATCTATTTGTGGGGCGTGACTGCTGACAGGTTGGCGGCACAGGACAAGGCGACGCAAATCGCAGAGGCCGTGGCGATTGCCCACGACCACGGCGTACCTTCAGGTGTCGGCGCCCATGACCTTGCCGTATTGCGCATGTGCGAGGAACATGACATTCCCGCTGACTTCTACATCAAAACGTTTCACCATCACAACTATCCCACGGGTCCCCGGCGCGACCAGCTAACGGATGCCGTTGCGGAGATTCCGGGCTATTGGTGTCGCGAACCGGAAACGACCATTCAGTTCATGGCGGAGGTTAAAAAACCGTGGATTGCCTTCAAGGTGATGGCCGCGGGCGCTATTCCGCCGGACGACGCGTTTCATTATGCCTTTGATCACGGCGCAGACCACATTCTTGCGGGCATGTTCGATTTCGAGATTGCCGAGGACGTGGAGATTACAAAGGATGCGCTGGCACTAAGTGCCCGGCGCGAACGGCCATGGCGCAGTTAGGGCGCCCGGATACACACGGTCTAAGGTAAGGGGAAGCGACGTGCGCAATGTGTACCGTCCGCCCATAATGCGCCAAGGTAACATTTCTCATGCAGTCTGATACCATGGAAAAACGATATGTAGAACTGGCGTTGCCCTTGGCGCTGGAAAAAACACTGACCTATGCCGTGCCCGCCGCATTACGCGAACGGGTGGCGGTGGGCATGCGTGTTTTGGCGCCGATACAGTCGCGGATTGCGCTGGGCATTGTGGTCGGCGTATCGGACAACTGTGATCTTGCCAAGGCGCGTTCCATTATTGATCTGCCGGATCCGGCGCCTGTGTTTGACGCCACCATGCTCGAACTATGCAAGTGGGTGTCCGAATACTATTGCTGTTCCTGGGGCGAGGCGCTTGCCTGTGCCCTGCCCGCCGTACTCAAAACCAAGCCGCGCGTTCGATATCATCTGGTTGAGGAGGCACTCGGAACAACACGGCTGAGCGAGCGGCAACGCCAGATTATTGCGGCACTGCACACACGGGGGCCGCTTACCGCCGCACAACTGGCAAAAGTCGGCGGCGGACAATCGCTGAGCAACACGTTGAATGCGCTTACAAGGCGCGGCATTCTGCGCGAAGAGCGTCTTTTCCGCGACAGCGGCGATTCCATTCTGACTGAGACGGTGGTGCGGCTGAATCCTGAAACCGTACCGGATACGGAGGGATTGCTTGCCTTGCAACGCCGTGCGCCCAAACAGGCCGCAGTGTACCTGGACTTGCTTCACGGCGACCATGAGTGCGCCGCCACAACACTCTATGCGCGACATAATGTCACACGGAATGTGTTGCGCGGGCTCCAGGACAAGAACCTGATTACGTGCTACGAAGTAGAGTTGTACCGTGTCCCGGATATGAAAGCCGATGCACAGGCGCTTGCCAAACATGCACTGAACAGTGAACAACAGGCCACCTATACAAAGATATGCGAAGCCCTCGCCGCCAAGCGGTATACCACCTTTTTGTTGCGTGGCATCACCGGCTCCGGCAAGACCGAAGTGTATCTGCAGGTTATTGAAACGGCCTTGTCCCACGGTCGCGACGCCATCATGCTTGTGCCTGAAATATCATTGACGCCCCAGACGGTGGGGCGGTTCTATGCGCGGTTTGAACAGGACATTGCCGTTTTGCACAGTGGCCTCAGCGACGGCGAACGTTATGACGCATGGCGCCGAGCGCGCGAGGGCAAGGTACGCATTGTGGTGGGGGCACGCTCGGCCGTATTCGCGCCGCTGCCGAATCTGGGCATCATTGTGGTTGA
>SKQZ01000220.1 GCA_007118765.1 Candidatus Hydrogenedentota bacterium | reverse complement strand
TGCGCAGGCCGCCGGCTGACAGCGTGTTAGTACACGTCGAAGTCGGCGGGCAAGCAAAGTGCCTGATATGGTGTAAGATTCGCAGGCGCAACAGAAATCTTGTGAAATATGCGGGTTAAACCCTTGTGCCGTTGTGATATCGCCGCATGTGTACGCACGTGCCCTGTTTTGCATTCGTGGTAATCTGTACATCATCAAACACGCGACGAATCAGACGCAATCCCAAGCCGCCGGATGCGAGGGGTTGAAACGGCTTGGCTGTTGCCGCGTCCACTGTGTCCGGGTGCGGAACATGGCCCGTATCACAAACCTTGATATCAAGCATACGCGCATCATGACGCATGTGCACCGCCACCGTGCCGGCGCCCCTGTTGTTGCACCCATGCCGAATTGCGTTGGCACACGCTTCATGTACGGCCAGCACCGTTTGTTGTACCGTCGTCTCTGGAACGCCCCATGCGATCAGCTGGCGTCGCACACGAGCGCGCACATTGTGCAGCCGCTTTGTTTCCGCGGCAAAATGAAATTCAGTCAAGGTATTCATCAAACCGATATCGCATTACGAGCATGGCACAATCATCATGGGCTTCTGTCCCCCGCAGATAATTGGCCAGGGCGCTGTTTACGTCTTCAACCACGAGTTCAGGCGGGGCGCCGTATTCCAGCGTTGTCCATAGACGCGCCATACCGAAAGGTTCGCTGTTTTCGCCGGGCGGCCGGGCTTCTGTCACCCCGTTGGTGTAATAGACAACGGTTTCGCCCTGCTCCAATGCGCCGGACTCGTCCTGCCAGGACGCCTCCTCGTTCACCCCCAGCGGCGGGCCGGTAGCCTCGCCCTGATACACGTTCGTATCCTGCTTGAGAAACATGGCGGGCGGATGGCCCGCATTGGCCCAGGTTACCGCACCGGTTTCCAAATTGAATCGCGCGTAAATCATGGTACAAAAGGCGCCGCGTCGATTGCCGCGGCAAAGCATTTCGTTCAGGCTTGAAAGCACCGCCGCAGGCGATTCATGTTCCTTGGCCGCCACGCGGAAGGCCGACAATAGGCGGGTCATGGTGAGCGCAGACGGAATGCCCTTGCCCGATACGTCACCAATGGCAAGGCCGATGGTATTGGCGTCGAGATGCACAAAATCATAGAAGTCGCCGCCCGCGAGTTTTGCAGGCGCCACGGCGCCGAATATCTCAAAACGGTCGTCATGTCCGTTCCAGTCACGGCAAAGAAATCCGTCTTGGAGAGACCACGCCGCCTCGCTTTCTTGTTCGACACGCTGCTTGGAAAGCAATTCCTGGTGCATGAATGCATTCTCAAGAGCGAGCCCTGCGCTGGCGCCCAAGGCCGATGCCAGCAATACCGCCTGCTGGTCGCGCTGCTCGCCCAAGCGATTTGAGGCCATGCACAAAACGCCAAGAATGCGTGTCTTGCCGCGCAAGGGCACACAAAGCACCGGCTGCTCCTCTTCCGCACTGCGGTCGGTTTCGGCATGCACTGCGGGGGTGACGGCATCCCGCTGGAACATGGCGGCCTTGCGGCCCCGCAGCACTTCTTCCAGCATGGGCGCGTCCACATTCAACCCCGCTTGCGCTGCGGGCATATAGGTGCCCGTGTCAATGCCGTGGGAGTGGCCGCACAGCGGACAGGGCGCAGGAGAAAGCAGTTCGTTGGCAAGGAATATCGCGGCCCGTTGCGTTTTCATGATGGTTAACGCCGCGTCCAGAATACGGTCTTGCAACCGACAAGTATCATAGACACATGCGAGCTCCGCCATGGTGCGATACAAGGCATCCAGCGTGGTCGCCACTGATTTCACCTGCGGCGCAACCGCCTCCGCATTCGAGGCCTGTTCCACAATCTTCTCAAACGGCGGCGGGGTCTTGATGCGCTCCATGCGCTGACCAGACACCTCCATCTCAAAAATCAGATCCGTTTCCCCGATACGGATATGGTCGCCATCATGCAGCCGTCCGGCAGTTTCATAGACACCGTTGATTAAGGTGCCGTTGCGGCTCCCAAGATCGCGCCAAGCGAACCCCATCTTTTCGCGAACGATTTCCACGTGGCTGCGGGATGCAACGCGGTCGTCTATACACAAGTCCGCGTCCACTCCGCGACCGATAACAAGTCGGTCACCGAGTTTGACGCGGTGATTCGTGTTTCTATTGATAATGTAGCCGTTTATCACTTTGCTTTGCCTCTATTCCATAATACCACGGATAGGCCACAATAGTTTCACTTAAAACCCGCACGTGGAGCAGGAAGAGAAAAGGGCAATGGACAACAACCCTGCGCCACCTATCGTTCTACATATCAACATCTTAGTACAATGATAGTCCTCGAAACCAGGGGCATTCTTGACAGCTCATGTCATTGCCTACGGGTTTCGCACTTCAAACACGCACGATGCCTGCCACCCAAACATTTGTAATATGCATTACAAACGAGCCGATTCCAGCGCACAGTCCGCGTCATGACGCGGCACGCCGCTGTAGTGCAAAACAAAACGCCGTGAACGGAACGTACCCGGTATTGCACGGCACGAAATGGGGGGCAAAGGCGATTGCCTCTGCCACACCCAACGGACGAAAGCATTCGGGCCGGGATAATGCCGACATGCTACGCTGACCCTGCGACTGGCAAAACAGTCCGCCGCGACAAACCTTTTGCGACGGCACTTGATCACGCCCTTATACGGGAGGCACAAACAAAATATGATGGAAGAAGATTTACTGAAACTAATTTGCACTTCAAGGTATTTTATTGAACACAATCGGGCGTATCCCGAAGGGGAGATCCGGTTGTCAGCCTGAAGCGGTGCTGCTGTCGTTTCAAGGCTGGAGGCAAATGGACTGCGCTTTTGTGGCCCGGGATCTTCGGGACAGGAAAGCAAGTTGATGTTTTGTAGTGGTTTTGCTATGCTACTGGCAGGGCCCGTAGCGGCATGTGGTCATTGGCAGCGCCCGAAAGGCGCAACAGTTTCGGAGAAAACATGAAAACGACACAAGTATCGAAAATGCTGCTGGTATGTCTGGCAGTGGTGGTGGCAATCAGTGTAACAACGGGTTGTCAACGCAAGAAGCCCATCGAGACATTGGATCCTGGGTTTGACGATGATTTCGCAGCGCGCGATTCCACTTCGACGGGCGACGGATTGCCGCAAATGGAACTCGAACGGTTGCTGTTCGAGCCGGGCAGTCAATACGGTTTGCAGACCGTATACTTTGATTACGACAGCAACACTTTGCGTCCGGACGCAATGGCGGTGTTGCGTGAGAACGCGGAAAAGATCAAACAGGTGCCGGGCGTGATTATCCAGCTCGCCGGCCATTGCGACGAGCGGGGCACACAGGAATACAACCTTGCGCTTGGCGAACGACGCGCCCTTGCCGTGCGTCAGTATTTGATTCAGCTGGGCGTGCCTGCCGACCGCTTGATCACCATCAGCTACGGCAAGGAGTTTCCGGCGGTGCTCGGCAGCAATGAAGCGGCATGGACAAAAAATCGGCGCGTTGAATTCAACCGCGCACGCTGAGAATATACAGAACCAACTAACCGCGGCCAAAGGCGGCTGACGCCTCAGAACGTGTATGGGATTTTCGATTATGACAGAATGTAAATGGGTAATGGTGTGTGCCGTGATGGCAATTATTGTTGTCGCCGGATGCGAAACCACCGGTGGCAATCAAATGCAAACCACGGTGTATGATACACACCGGCGCATGGTGAAGTTGGACCGCGAACTGGAAGATTCGGTGGGTCGCTTGAATGAGACCACCGCCACGTTGTTGGCGCGTGTGGACGAAAGCGACCAGCAGACGCGCATGTTGCGGGGATTGCTCGAAGAAAATCAGCAGCAGCTGGAAACGCTTTCCCGTGAACTGCGCGACATGCGCACCACATTGTATCGGCACTGGGGCCTGACCACACCGGGGCAGGCGGCGCCGGTGCGTGACGTGGTGCCCGGCGAAGTAACCGTGGAACGGCCGGAACCGCTGCAACCAACCGCGCCACAAACGGAGCCCCGTCATGAATTGCTGGACAGTGCGCCCATACCAACCGAGCAGTTGACGGCGCCCCTTGAAGAGTCGCCGGCAACACCGACGGAGCCTGAGGAAGCGCCCGTGCAGGCCGAACCCGTGACACCCGCGGAAGACCCGCGTGTGCCCTATCAACAGGCGCAACGCAGCTACAGCCAGGACAACTTTGAAACAGCGCTGGAGCAGTTTGACAGTTTCTTGCAACGCTTCCCGGACGCCGATCCCGACCTGAAAGCGAATGCGCAATTCTGGAAGGCAAAATGCCTGATGAATTTGGAGCGGTATGCCGAGTCGGTACAGACCTTTGAAACGTTGCGCGGCAGCTATCAAAGCAGCACCAAGATTCCGTTTGCCATGCACAATCAGGCGGTGGCCCATTCGCGGCTTGGCCAATCGGTGGAAGCAGAACGATTGATGCAGGCGGTCATTGACCAGTTTCCGATCAGTCCCGCTGCCGATCAAGCGCGTGCCGACCTGCGAAAGTTGCGCGGCGAATAAACATCTTTAACATCCGACAACGCGATGGTTTACCGGGCGCGGAGACAAACCCCTCCCCGCGCCCGGTTTGTTTGCCTCTAAGGCATGATATGTTGTTGTGCTGCACGTATGCACAATGAAAGCAGAACAGGAGTATGCAATAATGGCCTATTATCTCGGACTGGACGCCGGCGGCACAAAAACCTTTGCGCTCGTTGGCGATGACACCGGGCATGTTTTGGGATTTGGTCGCGCCGGGGCCGGCAACTACGAATGCTTTGGCGTTCCGGAAGCCGCCAAGGAAATCAAGACAGCGATGGATAAAGCCCTTGAAACCGCCAACGTGACGCTGGAGCAAATCGCGGGCGTGGGCATGGGCATTGCCGGCGCCGACCTGCCGGAAGACTATGACATGCTGGAGAAGGAACTGTTTACCCCCTTGCTGGGCGATAAGCCGCGCGTCTTCCGCAATGATTCAATGGGCGGGTTGCGGGGCGGCACCAAAGACCCCTTCGGCATTGTCATTGCCTGCGGTACGGGCTGCGTATGTGCCGGTGTGAATCGCGCGGGCAAAGAGGCGCGCGTCGGCGGCATTAGCGAAGATTTTGGCGACATGGTCAGTGGCCCCAGTCTGGGTTCGGAAGGCATCAAGGCCGTTTGGCGTGCGCGGGACGGGATTATTCCGCCAACGCTGTTGACGGATGTGTTTGTGCAACGCGCCGGATGCGCCGATGTGGACACGTTGTTCCGTGAAATGTATTACAACCGCATCACATACGACGACCTGCAGCCCATGGCGAAGTTGGTATATGATGCCGCCGGGCAAGGCGACGCTGCCGCATGCGACATCCTGCAGTGGGGCGGCAATTATCTTGGCGACATGGTAACTGCCGTGGCGCGGCATCTTGATATGTGTGGCGATGCCTTCGATGTGGTTACCACGGGCAGCGCATTCAAGGGCGACAGCCCCGTGTTGCTGGATGCCATGACAACGCGCATCCACAGGGAATGTCCCGCGGCGCGACCGGTACGGGCCTTATACGAGCCGGTAGTGGGCGCGTTGTTGCTGGGCATTGAATTGGATGCGTCCATGACCGAAGACAAATATGGAACCCTCGACAACTCGCTTGATGAAGCAGCGGCGCGTTTTGGCGTGTCGTTTAAGGCGCAATAATATTCATGCGTATCCGGCCTCGACATATTGTCGTCCTTGTCACGGGCGCACTGGCGGTATTCATTTTGTATGCCGCTTCGTTGCGCACCCCTGACCACCATCCGGAACGCTATGACAACGGGCTTGCACCGCCCATGGACGTGCCCATAGAGGAAGCGCCGCACATTGAATTGGAAACGAACCACTTGGACATGGGCATCATCCCCCATGATCGTGATTCGGAGGCGACGGTGACGATTTATAATCGCGGCGGCAATACACTTGAAGTGCGTGATGTGGCGAGCTCCTGTCCGCTGTGTACCCGCGGCTTTCTTGAGCCGGGCGCCAGCCGTATTTCGCCCGGCGGCAACACGTCGCTGAAGGTGGTGGTGTCTCCCGCAGGCATAGTGGGATTTCATTCCATAAAAACGCTGACCCTCTCATCCAACGACCCCCGCACCCCGCAAGTGGCGCTTCGGGTGGAAGCCCATGTAGACCCCGAGTTTACGCTCGAGCCCGAGGACTTCGCCTTTGGCGATGTGCCCAAGGGAGAAGAATCCCAACGGATCGTGCGGGTGCGCAGTCAAGTAACTCCGCCTGTTGCTATCGAAGGCGTTTCGCTGGATCGCGAAAAACCCGACCAAGACGAAAGGGCCGCCATTGTGTTCACTGTTGAGGAAGTGGAGGAAGCACAATGGCGCGAACCCGGTCAGAAGGAATATGACATCACGGCAACGCTGGCGCCCCATAAAAGAAGCGGACCCTTCGAATTGCCGGTGTTCATTTATATCGATCTGGAACGTTTTTCAAGATATCGCGTGACGGCACACGGCACTGTCATCGCGCCCTACGACGTGGAACTGGAAGACACCGTCACCACATTCGTTTTGCGTGGCGGCGACCCCCGGGTAATCACCGTGCGCAGCGACGCGCCCATCACCGTGCGTAATGCGCACGCGGAAGAGGCGTCGGTGGTCTTGCAAGTGCATCGTGACGCGCCCGGTCTGTATCGCCTGCGCTGTGTAACGGCGGAAACGCTGACGCGGGGCATCCATCATGACCATATCCTTTTTGATGTTGAAGTGGACGGCGTAACATATACCGAGCGTATTCCCGTCTCCATTTACGCACACGGCCCCTCCTGATACGACCGGCAACCGGAGCAAGGGAGATGTATATATGAAATGGTTGCGGAAAAAGAACACGGAAGGCCCCGGACAAGCGCCGGGGGAACAGGAAACTTTCCCGCTGGTTAAGAAAGAGGCCACCTGTTTCGTGTGTGGCGACACACAAAGCTTTACCACCGTATGGCGGCGTGTTGCCATGATGAAACGGTGCCCCAACTGCGGACTGGTGTTTGAAAGGCCGGAAGAACTATACAAACGGTTTCAGCCTGCATGCCCGAAATGTGAGGAGCCGCTGGAACAACCCGGATTTGAATATGGCTTTTGCGACCGATGCGGATCGAAATTTGAGTTGATGGAAGGCGCGAAACCGGGCTTGTTGCCGAACCAGGCACAGCGCGAAGCAATGCGGAAACACGGAAAGTCTTGGAGTTACCTTTAATGGAGTCACAATCGAATCATCTTCGCCGCTTGGCCGAACAATATGGACAGGGACACCTGTTTCGGTTTTGGGATGATCTGTCTGCAGAACAGCGGGTTGAATTATTGGATGTCGTGCGCCAGATAGATTTCGCGCTTATGGACCGGCTGGTGGATACGTGGGTGCGCAACGAACCTGCGCCGGAGCATTTTGAACACATCGAACCGGTTGACGTCATCCCTCCCGTGGGTCCGGACACCGACCCCGCCGTGTTGGAGGCGGGCGAGCAGGCCCTGCGCGAGGGGCGCGTGGCAACCTTCGTGGTGGCGGGCGGACAGGGCACCCGGCTTGGATTTGACAAGCCCAAGGGCGCCTACCCCATTGGCCCGATAACCGGCAAATCACTATTCCGGTATCATGCCGAAAAAATTCGCGGCATACAGCAACGTTATGAAACGGTGCTGCCGTGGTATGTGATGGTAAGCCACGCCAATGAACAGCAAACGCGGGATTTCTTTCGCGAGGAGGCATGGTTCGGGCTGGAACCGGAAAACATCTTGTTCGTGCGGCAGGCGATGCTGCCCTGTGTGGATGAGGCCGGCAACTTTTTGTTGCAAAAGCCGTGGCAACCGGCCATGAGCCCCAATGGACACGGCGGCAGCATTCAGGCATTGATGGAAGGCGGCGCCATCGCCGATGCCGAGGCGCGGGGCATTACGGTGATATGCTATTTTCAGGTGGACAACTGGGCCGCAAAGGTGGCCGACCCGTGGTTCATTGGCTATCATTGCCAGGCAAACGCCGCCATGTCCTCCAAATGTCATCGCAGAAATGATCCGCGCGAGGCCGTGGGCGTTCACTGCTTGTGCGACGGCGCGTATCGTGTCATTGAGTACAGCGAACTGGACTTGTATCCGCAATTGCTCGAAACAGATGAAAACGGGGCGCCCCGCTTTTTCGCAGGCAATCCCGCCATTCATATCTTGTCCACCGCCTTCGTGAGCCATGTACACAAACATTTTGACCGGTTCCCATGGCACAAGGCCCACAAGAAGATCCCCCACCTGGACGCCGACGGCGCATTCGTGACGCCGGACAAGCCGAACGGGTATAAGTTTGAAACCTTTGTGTTTGACGCGCTCCGATTTGTACCCCATCCGCCGGTGGCCTTGGAAATACCGCGCCGCGGCGAATATACGCCCACCAAACAATATGACGGCGTCAATAGTGTGGTGGCCACGCGCAACAACATGGCGGAATACTGGGCAAAATGGCTGGAAGCCGCAGGCTGCAACGTGCCGCGCAACGCATCAGGCGCCTGTACCGTGCCCATTGAGATCAGCCCCGCTTTTGCATTGGATGCCGACGAGTTTGCAAGCAAGATTGACGGCGGCGAATTGGACCTCGCCCGTGGCATTGCCATAGACGCAGACGGTACGGTTACCCTGCCCGCAAGTAAAGAGGCAAAAGGATAACGCAACGGGCTGGTGTCATGGCCCCGGTTATTTGTTGCATGTGTTGGTATACAGGCACTCAGGACGCGACATTTCCAAATCAAGCGTTCAATCCTTTATCATAGCGACCCAAACCCCGGTTGACAATGTGTTATTACACGTCGAAGTCGGCGGGCAAGCAAAGTGCCTGATATGGTGTAAGATTCGCAGGCGCAACCCCGCCACGGCGGGGTGAAATATGCGGGTTAACCCGGATATTTCATCAGGTTTTGTCGTGAGCCT
>SKQZ01000364.1 GCA_007118765.1 Candidatus Hydrogenedentota bacterium | reverse complement strand
GTGTTTTGCGCAGGTCGCCGGCTGACAGCGTGTTAGTACACGTCGAAGTCGGCGGGCAAGCAAAGTGCCTGATATGGTGTAAGATTCGCAGGCGCAACAGAAATCTTGTGAAATATGCGGGCGAGCCCGGGCAGTTTCACGGGTTGGCGTGTATCAGGGTGAACAGCAACGCCGCCTGTGCCGTAACAACAGGCACAGGCGGATCGAAACAGGCATAACCAGACAACACTAGGAAGTGGCGCGTCCACGCGCTTTGACGCGGGCGGCCTTGCCGACGCGATCGCGCAGATAATACAGCTTCGCACGGCGCACACGACCTTCCCGCACAACCTGCACTTTTGCAATGCGCGGCGAATGGAGGGGAAACACACGCTCAACGCCTTCACCAAATGCGACGCGGCGCACGGTGAACGTGGCAGTGGGGCTTTCCCCGTTTTTGCGGGCGATAACTACGCCTTCAAACACTTGGATGCGTTCTTTTTCGCCTTCCACAATACGGAAATGTACACGCACCGTGTCACCGATATTAAACTTGGGCACGTTCTCCGGCGCTTTACATTGGCTCTTTGCATATTCTTGCACTATGTTCACGGCTCATTCTCCTTTTTGGGCGTCGGCGACTCAGCGCCAAGCTCAGCCAGTAATTCCAACTCTTCTTCTGACAATTCTTGCAACAAATCCGGGCGGCGCGCTCGGGTAACGCGAAGCGCTGCCTTGCGTCGCCACCGTTCTATGGCCGCGTGGTTGCCGTCAAGCAACACCTGCGGCACGGCATCTCCCCTGAACACGGGCGGGCGCGTGTATTGTGGCGGCCCGAGCGTCCCGTGAAAGAACGAATCCGTATCCACCGATTCCCACTTGCCCACTACGCCGGGCACCATGCGGCTCACGGCTTCAATAAGCGCCAGCGCGGCCGTCTCGCCGCCGCTGAGCACATAATCGCCAACGGATATCTCGTCGGTGACCACCTGCCGGGTTACACGCTCATCCACCCCTTCGTAACGGGCGCAAATCAACACCATGTCGCGCAAACCGGATAATTCACGCGCCACTTCCTGATTAAGCACACGTCCCCGGGGTGAAAGCAGTATTACATGCTCCAGGGAGTTTACGTCTCTTAAACTTTCCACCGCGTCCACAAGCGGTTCACATCGCATCACCATGCCTGCGCCGCCACCGTAAGGCGCGTCGTCCACGGTGCGCCGCCGGTCATGGGCAAAATCCCGGGGATTGGTCAACGATACCGTGAACAATCCCTCGTCCAAGGCGCGGCCAAGTACGCCAATGCGCAGCATGGCCGTCATTGCCTCGGGAAACAATGTGAGGACATCAATCCTCATGACCTGTCCTGCGTCGCGTCGTGCGCGACGTCTTTCCGGCGCGAGCATCCGCATCAATCACCAGGAACCGCGCCGGTCCCTGTACGACCATGATGCCCGCATCCAAATCCACTGCCTGTATAAAAGCGTCTGTTACCGGCGCTGTTGCTGTCGTGCCGTCGGCACATTGCAGCCACATCACGCCGCCGCCAGGCGTGTCCCGTGTTTCTGTGACATGCCCGACGAAATCATCCGCCGTAGTTATCACGCGCAACCCCGACAACGCAGGGAGCGCAGGGAATCCATCCTTTGCCCGACGCTGCAACGCAATGGGCAACATCACGTCTGCGCCTCTAAATCCGGCGGCCATGTCGCGGCTGACGCCGGGCGTTAATTCAACTGTAATCTCCGCGCCGTTTGCGCGTATGCCGGCCACACGGACC
Organism: Candidatus Hydrogenedentota bacterium; assembly: GCA_007118765.1. Lineage (GTDB taxonomy): Bacteria > Hydrogenedentota > Hydrogenedentia > Hydrogenedentales > CAITNO01 > SLFT01. Next base: position 7,242 of record SKQZ01000364.1, on the reverse strand, counting down.
TGCACAGGCTCGGCGGCCTTCACGGCCAGCCATAGTTGCTCGCGGTCGGCATATTCATCTTCGAAACCGGGCACGGCACGCACGCGCAATCTGCGGCGCGCCACGTTTACCGCGGCAACCCTGCCGATATGCAGCCAAGGCCCGGACATTGCCCGGTCATTCTTCGGACTGGTTGGTTATTTCAAGTCCCACCTGGGTCTGCGACTTGGTGGCCGCCGCATACAACAAGGTGCGCAACGCTTTCGCTGTGCGCCCGTTTCTGCCGATGATGCAGCCCATGTCCGCTTCGTCAACGGTAAGCTGCACCGTCTGGCCCTGGTCGCCCTCTATCAAGCGAACCTGCACCGAATCCGGATGGGCCACCAGCTTCTTTGCCACAAACTCTATCAGCTCTTTGGCTGCCATTATGCTTCTTCCGTTTCCGCACCGGCCTCTTCGGCGGGCGCTGTGTCAGCGCTTTCGTCGGCCGCGCTGGTTTCCGCCGGCGCTTCCTCTGCCGCCTCGGCTTCTTCGGGGGCCGCTACCGCAGCCTTCGCCGGTTCTTCCTTGGGCGGCGGCGGGGCATTATAGCCTTTGTCCTCCACTACGCCGCCCTTGAGCGTGGCAGTGGCAACTTCGGGCACGGTGCCGTCGTGAAAATGCCGCAATACGCCCATCTTACTCAGTACGCTGCGTGCCGTGTCCGACATTTGAGCGCCTTTGTTCAGCCAGTCCAACGCACGGTGCGTGTCCACTTCGCTGACGGGTTCCGGCTGCGCCGCCGGATGATAGTATCCGATGATGTCCAGTTCCGGGCCGTTCCTGCGCACACGCGCGTCCTGCACGACGATTCGGTAATAAGCCTTTGCCTTGCGGCCGCCGCGTTTCAAACGAATTCTTGTCGCCATGATTATCCTCTCGGTAGCCTGCTAGTATCGCTACACATTAACATTAGTGCGAGCCGTGCCCGCATCCCAGAAAAATCAGTACTGTCTAGTAGTTACATTGTCGCGCACGGGCGCCATGCCCACGCGCTTGTATATCATCAGGCCGCTGCCTGTAAAATTGCCGCATTACATGCCCGGCATGGGCGGGAAAGGTCCGCCCGGCATCATGCCACCCCGTTTTCTGCCCTTGCCTTTGCCCTTGGCGCCTTTCATCATCTGCTTCATCATCACCTTCATCTTCTTAAATTCCTTGAGCAAGGAATTGACATCCTGCACGTTTGTGCCGCTGCCGTCGGCGATGCGCCTGCGCCGGCTGCCATTGATAAGATTCGGGTTCCGGCGTTCTTTTGGCGTCATCGAAAGGATAATGGCCTCGGTGTATTTCAACTCGTCCTCGGCCATGTCCATGCCTTGCGGCATCATCTTGCTGATCCCCGGTATCTTCTGCAGCAAATCGCTCATGCTGCCCATCTTGCGCACCTGGCGCATGTGATCAAGAAAATCTTCAAGGTCCCAATCGCCGCGCCGCACCTTCTTTTGCAGCGCTTCCGCTTTGTCGCGGTCCACCACCTCCTGCGCTTTTTCCACCAGCGACACAATGTCGCCCATACCCAGAATCTGGTTCGCCATGCGCTCGGGATGGAACGGCTCCAGGGCATCCAGTTTCTCGCCCACGCCCACAAATTTCACGGGGCAACCGGTCACTTCGATCAGGCTGATGGCCGCGCCGCCGCGGGCATCGCCGTCCATCTGCGTCAGCACCACGCCCGTCAAGGGCAATGCCTCGTGGAACTGCCGCGCCGAATTCACGGCGTCCTGACCGGTCATGGCGTTGGCCACGAACAGGATTTCATGCGGATTCAACTGGTCGGCGATTTGGCGCGCCTCAAGCATCATGTCGTCATCAACATGCAGACGCCCCGCCGTATCAAGCACTATCGTGTCACATCCGCGCAAACTGGCTTCGCCCATGGCCATCAGGCATGTTTCCACGGGGTCGGCATGCTCGCCCAGACTGAACATCTCGGCGTCGGCCTGTTGCGCGACAATCTCAAGCTGTTTTATGGCGGCGGGACGGTACACGTCGGCGCCTACCAGCAATGTTTTGTGGCCGCTCTTCTTCAAATGCACGGCCAATTTGCCCGCGCTGGTTGTTTTACCCTGCCCTTGCAGGCCCACCAGCATAATCACCGTGGGCGGTTTCTGCGAGCGTGTCAGCGGCGCGTTCTTTTCGCCCATGATGGTGACCAACTCATCGTGAACAATCTTCACAATCTGTTGGCCCGGATGGACGCTGTCCAGCACTTTCGCGCCGACCGCCGCTTCCTGTACATCGGCAATGAATTTCTTCACCACCTGATAGTTGACATCCGCCTCAAGTAGCGCGGTGCGAATCTGCTGCAACGCATCGCGCATGTTCGCCTCGGTCAGACGGCCCTGACCGCGGATGCTCTTGAATACGGAATCCAGCCGTTTTGCAAGGCTTTCAAACATGGACTTATCAGCTTTCGGTCTGAATGGATGTACGCCGTCGCAACAGGGGGCGCCGCCTGATCATGCGAACATCACGCCCCATCCGTATTGTCGGGGAAATCACGCGACCGCAGCAGAAAAAACAGGATGCGCCACACCTTGCGTATCGCCGCTACACAAAAACATAACTACTGCGCGGGCAAGCATGGGAAACAACCGCGCATATGAACCTCAGAGTGTATCAAATGACGGTCGCCTGCGTCAAATTTGTGTTGAAAACCTTTGATAACGCATTTGCGTCTTCTCCTGTAAATGTGCTACACTACCGTCGCTTGTCCGTAATGTGCCAAGGCGTTACAGGGCGGACGTGTCTCTATCCTTCCCCCAACCCGTAAAAAACAAGGACTGCTTGAAGGAGAACAGGTTTTGAAAAAAGGTATTCATCCGGAAAACTATCGCGAAGTCGTGTTCATGGACGTGGGCGCCAATGTGAAATGGCTCACCCGCTCCACCGTTGAAACCACGCGCACAACGGAATACGAAGGCAAGGAGTATCCTCTGTACACCCTTGACCTGTCAAGCCATTCCCACCCGTTCTTCACCGGAAAACAGAAGTTTGTGGACAGCGAAGGACGTGTGGAGCGTTTCCAGAAGAAATTTGGCGCCTCCGCTAAACCCAGCGAATAACTTGCATGGAAGCGCGACTGCGCGAAAAACTCGAGGCCCTTGTTGCAGACCACAAGCAGCTGGCCGAGACCATGGCCACGCCGGATGTGGCCATGAACCCCGAGGTGTATCAGAAGCACGCCCGCAAGTACGCCGAATTGACGGAATTGGTGGACGCCTTCAATCAGTACACGCAGGAAGAGGCGAGCCTGGACGAAGCGCACCGGATCGTTCACAACGAAACCGACCCCGAAATACTTGAGTTCGCCCAGGAAGAACATGAACGCCTGAAAACCTCCCTAACCGAACGCGAGGAGGCGTTGCGCCTGCTCTTGGCGCCCAAAGACCCCAACGACGAAAAAAACACCATCGTCGAAATCCGTGCAGGCACCGGCGGCGAAGAGGCCGCCTTGTTTGCCGCGAATCTGTTCCGCATGTATTCCCGGTTTGCCGAGACGCGCAACTGGAAAATTGAGGTCATGAATTCAAACCCGACCGGGTTGGGCGGGTTCAAGGAAATTTGTTTTCGCGTTACCGGCGACAGTGTATACAGCCTCATGAAATGGGAAGGCGGCGTACATCGCGTCCAGCGGGTGCCGGACACCGAAACCCAGGGCCGCATCCATACCTCCGCCGTCACCGTTGCCGTGCTGCCGGAAGCGGAGGAGGTTGACGTGTCCATTGACCCCAACGACCTGCAGATTGACGTGTATCGTTCGTCAGGTCCCGGCGGCCAGAGCGTCAATACCACCGATTCCGCCGTCCGCATTACCCACAAGCCCACCGGCCTAGTCGTCATGTGCCAGGATGAAAAATCGCAGCACAAGAACAAAGCGCAGGCGTTGCGCGTACTCCGTGCTCGGCTGTTGGACATCAGAATGCGCGAGGACGCCGATGCACGCGCCGAAGACCGGCGCAGCCAGGTGCGTTCCGGAGACCGAAGCGACAAAATACGCACCTACAACTTTCCCGAGAACCGTGTCACCGACCACCGCATTCAGCTGTCCTTGTATAAACTGCGCGAAATACTGGAAGGCGCCCTCGACGACCTCATTGACGCCCTTAACGTCGCCGACCGCGCCGCACGACTTGCCGAACAAGACTGACCCCGTCTGTTCTTTAATGGCGCCGTGAAAGACCAACCATGAAACTGCATATAGATAAAGCGGCGGATGCTCTGTACTTGCGACTGGACGATTCGCAGATTATTGAATCCCAGGAAGTATCGCCCGGTGTTGTACTGGATTTTAATGAGCGCAACGAGGTCGTTGGCATCGAGATGCTGCACCTTTCCAAACGTGCGTCAAGTATTGATCTGAGCGATTTTCAATATCAGAGCGCCTGATGCCTCCGGGCATGTATCTACTGAAAACGACCCCACCTGCCGCGTCGCGACTACCATGCCCGATTGTTTATGGATGTTGCATTGACCCGTGTAAATTGGCTATTGTGCGCGCAAGCACTACTTCAGAAAGGATGCAACATGAAACGACGTGATTTCTTATCCACTGCGGCGGCGGGCGCGCTCACAGCGCCGATTTTGATGCAGGGACGTGCCGCCGGCGACAGCGAAAAACGGTATCGGGCGGCTGTCATAGGCGACACCAACCGCGGCGGCTACGGACACAACCTGCATTTGATGTGGGCGCTCCGTGATGATATTGAGGTGGTGGCCCTTGCCGATCCGGACGAAGCGGGCCGGGCGCAGCGCGCACAGGAATGCGGCGCAGCGAACACCTACGCCGACTATCGGGAAATGCTTGAAAAGGAACAACCGGACTTGGTCGCCATCGGGCCGCGTTGGACAATCCATCACAAGGAATACCTGCTTGCCTGTGCCGACGTGGGCGCACACGGCATCGTGGAAAAACCGCTGACTCCGGACTTGGCGGAAGCGGATGCGGTGGTGGCGGCCATGGAGGCGAAAAACCTTAAATGGGTGATGGCCTTCAACTTTCGTGCGTCGCCCGAAATCGCCCATGCCAAACACCTGTTATTCGAAGAAGGCCTGATAGGCGATATTCTGGAAGTGCGCAGTCGCGGCAAGGAAGACCATCGCGTGGGCGGGGAAGACCTGATTGTGCTGGGTGTGCATAATTTTGACATGATGCGCTATCTCCTCGGCGACCCCGCATGGTGCATGTCCCATATCACCGTGGACGGCGCCCCGGCAACTGCCGCGGATGTACGGGAAGCCACGGAACCCTTGGGACCCGTTGTGGGCGACAGCGTTCACGCGGTTTACGGATTCGAGGGCGGCATCCCCGGCTACTTTGCCTCCATGAAAAATAAGGACGGACACCCCGGACGCTGGGGACTGGATGTTTTCGGCAGCATGGGCATGGCCACCATCCGCATGGCAAACGTGCCGCAGGTGGCCTACATCGAAGAGCCCACATGGGCGCCCGCCGGACGGCGCAGTAATTGGCAACGCCTTCCCGACCGGCCCGAGATTGAACAACGCGAGCCTGCGCGGATTGGTCATTATGCGCCGATCATTGACGATCTCATCGCCGCCATCGAAGAAGACCGCGAACCGGCCGTCAGCCTGCGCGACGGACTGGCCGCCACCGAAATGATACAGGCCGCCTTCGAGGCCCACATGGCGGCATCTCCTGTTGCCATACCACTGGAAAAGCGCGATCACCCGCTGAAACGCTGGTAACCACCGCCCCATCGCAACACAGTGACCACGGCAATACCCCCACCGTCATTGCGAGGAGGGCGACAGCCCGACGCGGCAATCTGGGACATGAGATTGCGTCGCGTTGCTCGCAATGACGATGTGGTCTTCCAGGCTGGTTCCCAAATTCCCTATTTGGGAACCCGATAGGTCGCAAAGTTCTACTTTGCAGACACGGTCACAAGGCGTGGTTCTGACAGGTGGTGCGCTGTACAAGGCAGTAGAACTTCAAGAGGGAGTGTATCCCCAAATGGGAAATTTGGGGACGAGTCGAAAGAGTATCGTCATTGCGTGGAGGGCGACAGCCCGACGCGGCAATCTGGGACATGAGATTGCTTCGCGTTGCTCGCAATGACGATATAACGAGACCGCGCCGACGCAGGAGTAAACAGTGCGGCAGCTAAATCTCTTGCTTCTGGCTTACGGTGGTAGTGTCACTGGGAATCCAGATGTCCCAGTCGTCCCAGTCGTCATCATCGTCGCCGTCGTCTGCGTCTGCCGCGACGACCACCTCAAAATCGGTAATCATAATGGCCTGTGCGCTGTCGTAGAAAAGTCCCTTCACGGTGACGGTCTTGTCCGCATGGGCATCGCCCGTCATAAGGTCTGCGGCCGCGTCCGCAGGCAGGTAATGCAACATTTTGCCGTCGTATTCTCCGAGAGCGTTGCCGTTGGCGTCCAGCATTTCGGCCACCTTCAGCACGTTCACCTCACACTCCGGCGCATCATCGCCGCAGAGGGCTTTCGCTAAATTGACATTCTGACCGGTCACGGATACTTCAACCGCTTCCTCGGCAGCGTGGGCCGTCGCCATCATAAAAACAAAGACAACCAATGCGCCCAAAGCAACAACCTGCTTCATCATTCTGTCCTTTCCTGTTGTAGTCTGCGCCAATCTTGTATGTATACGCGTTATCTATTGTATACCATCATAAAGTTGGTGGCAACAGGCAGCCACGCTCCTGTGCGCACAACCAGCATTTCGCGGGTTCGGGCGCTATGCCCCTTTGGTCGGCCCGGAGTGCGTTGGGTCCGGCGGTCATCATTATCACGGGCAAGGCCGCTCCCGTGTGTGTCTTGGGAGCGGCCTTGCGTATGGGGGATTGGTAAGTACAAGCAGTGAGGCGGTTAAATCACTTGCTGCTGGCTCATGGTGGTGACACCGAGGTCGTCCCAGTCGTCCCAGTCATCCCAGCCGTCATCGTCATCGTCGCCGTCGTCTGCGTCCGCTGCGACGACCACCTCAAAATCGGTAATCATAATGGCCTGTGCGCTGTCGTAGAACAGTCCCTTCACGGTGACGGTCTTGTCCGCATGGGCATCGCCCGTCATAAGGTCTGCGGCGGCGTCCGCAGGCAGATAATGCAGCATTTTGCCGTGGTATCCTTCAATGGCGTTGCCGTCGGCGTCCAGCATTTCGGTCACCTTCAGCACGTTCACCTCACACTCCGGCGCATCATCGCCGCAGAGGGCTTTCGCTAAATTGACATTCTG
>SKQZ01000312.1 GCA_007118765.1 Candidatus Hydrogenedentota bacterium | reverse complement strand
TGCTTGGCGGACCGGTCACGCCCATCCTGTGCGGCAAATCGGACATACAGTTCATCATTGACACCTATTTTGAGCAGCAGAGTGCGAATGCGGGCGAACTGATTGACAACATCGTGCTGAGCGATGAAGACGGCGAGGGAAAGGTACACAGCCTTGATCACAGCGAATCCGAGCGCGACCTGCTGGACTTGGCAAATGAAGCGCCCATCATCAAACTGATCAACCTCATCATTTCAGGCGCGGTGAAGGAACGCGCTTCCGATATCCACCTTGAACCCTTCGAGCATTCCGTCCGCGCCCGGTATCGCATTGACGGCGTGTTGTACGAAAAGTTTACCGTGCCCAAAACCCAACAGGCCGCACTGGTATCCCGTGTCAAAATCATGGCAAACCTCAACATCGCGGAGCATCGGCTTCCACAGGACGGCCGCATCAAAATACGGCTCAGCGGCAAGGAAATTGACATTCGCGTTTCCATAATCCCCATTGCCCACGGCGAACGGGTGGTGATGCGTATTCTTGAAAAGGGTAACTTCCTGTACAGCCTGGAAGACCTGGGAATGGATGAGCGCGACCATAAGCTGATGGATAAATTGATAACCAGCTCGCACGGCATCATACTGGTTACCGGGCCCACCGGCTCGGGTAAATCAACCACGTTATACGCCGCCCTGCAGCGCGTTAATTCGCCGGATAAGAACATTATCACCGTGGAAGACCCCATTGAGTATCTTATCCCCGGCATCGGCCAAATCCAGGTGCGCCCGAAAATCGGGTTGACCTTTGCCGCCGGATTGCGCAGCATATTGCGACAGGACCCGGATATCATTCTTGTCGGTGAGATTCGAGACATGGAGACGGCGGAAATGGCCGTGCAGGCTTCGTTGACAGGGCATTTGGTGTTTGCAACACTGCATACCAATGACAGCGCCGGGGCCATCACCCGCCTTATTAACATGGGCATTGAGCCGTTTTTGGTGACCTCGTCAACCATCGCCATCCAGGCGCAGCGTCTTGTACGCAGGATATGTCCGCATTGCAAAGAACCCTGTCATCCCGACCCTGAAAGTTTGCGCGAAGTGGGCGTGACTGCCGATGATCCGCGGGCTGCCACCATTTGCTACGGGCCCGGCTGCGACAAATGCGCCGACCGCGGGTATTACGGTCGCAGCGGGATTTTCGAGCTTATGCCGATGTCCCCGCATATTCAAGAATTGGTGTTGCAAGGCGCCGACTCCAATGTGGTGAAACGCGAGGCGCGACGTGAAGGCATGCGCACCCTGCGTGAGGACGGCGCGGAAAAGATGCTCCGTGGCGAAACCACCGTGGAAGAAGTCCTGCGCGTAACGCGTGATGAAGCGCTCGAATAGCGACAGAAAAGATTATGGCCGTATACGAGTATAAAGCAATCATAAAAAGCACGGGAAAAACCACCCGTGGCGTTATTGATGCAGAAAGCGCCGCCCAGGCGCGTCAAAAACTGCGCGAACAGGAACTGTACCCCACCGACATTAATGAAGACACCACCGGCGCGGGCGCCATGACCGCCAGCAGCCTGAGCCGCCGACTTTCCGCCACGCAAGGGCGTGTGTCTTTGCGCGACATCGCGTTGATGACACGACAGTTGGCCGTATTGTTGCGTGCGGGCATGCCGGTACTGGAGGCCCTCAACGCGCTTATTGACCAGACCAACCGACCCCGACTGCGCACCACCATTTATGAGGTGCGCGACAAGGTTAACTCCGGTAAAAGCCTCGGTGAGGCGCTGGCGGAACATCCCAAGGTTTTTTCGGATCTGTTTGTCAATATGGTGCGCGCCGGTGAAGCAAGCGGCACCCTTGAGCAGGTCTTGTTTCGCTTGGCTGATATTCTGGAGCGACAATCAAAACTGCGCTCCCAAATCCTAAGCACGCTTGCCTATCCCGTATTCATGGGCCTGTTCGCGGTTGCGATCATTGTGTTTCTGGTCATGGTGATTGTCCCGCGGATTACCCGCATGTTTGAACGACAAGGCACCGAACTGCCGGGGCTTACCCGCGCACTGATTGCCGTTAGCGACTGGGCCGCCGCCTACTGGTGGATCGCGTTGTCGTTTTTTGCCCTGCTATACATCGCCTGGCGCCTGTGGGTGGCCCGGGAACGGGGGCGTGTGCGCTGGGATCATCTTAAACTCTCCTTCCCGCTTTACGGCCAACTTCACCTGAAGCTGGTGTGTGCGCGTTTCTCGCGCACCATGGGCACCATGCTGCAAAGCGGGCTGATGATGCTGCCTGCACTGGAAGTGGTAAATGCCATTTTGGGCAATGCCTTCATCCAAAACCGCATGGATGACGTTAAGATAGGTGTACGACGTGGCCGCGATTTGGCGCAGCCCATTAAAGAGACCGGGTTGTTTCCGCCCATGATGATTCACATGATTGAGCTGGGACAACGAAGCGGTGAGATAGAAGACATGTTATTGCAGATAGCAGATACGTTTGACGAAGATGTACGGCTTACCATTGACGCCTTGGTTGCGCTCATCGAGCCGCTGATTATCATTGTCATGGGGTTATTTGTTGGACTGCTGGTACTTGCCATTTTACTTCCGATTTTCCAATTAAGCACGAATATAGGAGGATAATGATGCTGTTGTGTAACAGACAAAAGTCCGGTAAACGTTGTCGGGCGCAAGCGGGTTTCACCCTTGTGGAGCTGATGGTTGTTGTGGCTATCATTGCCTTGTTGGCCACCACGGCAGGCATCTATTTGTTCGGGGCGCTGGATGATGCCGACCAAGCAAAAGCACAGGCCGAGATCAAAGCGTTGCAAAGCGCCGTCACAGCTTATATGATACGGAATAACCGACAGCTGCCGGATTCTCTGGAGCAGGTGGCGCCGTTCATGGACCCGCCGCGCATTCCAAGCGACCCGTGGGGCAATCCGTATGTATATACCAAGCATGATGCCCGTCGGTATACCATCGTTTCTTATGGGGCCAACGGAACCCCCGGCGGTGATGGCATCAATGCAGATATTTCCAGCGATGACTTTTAGGCAACAGTTGCCGAGACATCAACGTGCCGGTTTCTCGCTTATCGAGTTGTGTGTGGTAATTATTATTGTGGGTGTGATTGCGTCGGTGGCCTTGCCGCAGCTCCTGCCGCTGCTTATCTTTTCCGAACTCGACGGTGAAGCGCGCCGCTTGGCCAATTATGGCGCCGGGGCAATAGCGGAGGCGGCTCTCTTCGGCACAGACATTACGGTGCATTTTGATTTGGCCGAGCAGGAGTATTACGCCACGCGGCTGGTGTTTCCGGAAGCCGAAGAAGAAGCGGAAGCAATGGACCATCTGGGCATGTTTTCGAGCTTTCGCTCATCAAGTGACCTGTCGCCCGCGGAGTTGTCGGACATGCTGGCGGCCCGCGCCCAGGGCGATCAACGGCTCTCAAGTGATTTGCCTGCCGGCTTTGATCCGGCTGAAGCGGATGCGCAGATGCATGACCGATTTAGCACGCGCTTTTACCAGCTGCTGTATAAACGCGCCGAAAATGTTAAGCACGATACCGGCTTCCTCAGTGAAATTGGTCCGCTTTTTGAGCGTGAGTTTACCTTGTCATGGTCCGAGCCTTACGAGGAAGAATTGACAGACCCCATTTTGCGGCGGTACCGACTTCCTGCGGGCGTTCAATTGGCTGATGTGCGTGTGGAAGGCAGCTCTAATACCCGTGGTACGGTGGAGATAGATGTGTCGCCCTTGGGACTGAATTATGAGGTGCTGTTGTATCTGCGCAATGATGACGGTGATTATTTTACCGTCGTGTGGCATCCCCTTACAGGACGGGGCATGGCCCGTGAAGGACGCTGGGAGTAGCAGCATGTGTGCAAAACCGAAGTATACGCCCGCCAACAAACAGGGGTTCACTTTGGCCGAGGTATTGGTGGCGCTGGCAATTCTGGGCGGCAGTATGTTTGTACTGATAAATGCCCATTATGGCGCGTTGCAGTTGCATTTGATGACCCAAGAGGAAGTAGACGCCCGCATGTTGCTGGAATTGACGGTTTCTCGGGCGGAGATGGGCGTCGTTTCGGAAGAGTTGAGCGGCGGCGGCGATTTCGGTCCCCGTTACCCGGGCTACAGCTGGTCCTATGAAGCAAATGCCATGGGAGACACTGAGAACCCCTACATGCTGGACATAGAATTTTTTACTGTTACGGCCACCCTGATGACGCCTGAGGGCGAAAATGTCACCCTGCAATTCAATACCTTCCGCAACCCTGAAATGCAAACGATGGTGCAGGTATCCCAACGATGAAGCAGTTCCGCAACGCACATACATCCACGCGACATACGCCCACTACGGGCTTTACACTGCTGGAGCTGCTTATTTCGGTGTCGGTGTTGACGGTTATTGTGGCGATGGTATATGGCAGTTTTACCTCCGTAACAAACAGCATGGCGCTGGCCCGGGACAGTGCGGACCGACTCCGATTCCGTCAGATTGTTTGGCAGAATCTTTCACGAAACCTGCAAGGGGTATACGTAGATGCCGCAGGCCTTCAGCCGGAATATCAGTTCTTGGGAGAAAGGGCCGACGGCCCTTATGGCCCGGCGGATTCGTTGCGTTTCGCCACCTCCCTCCCATTGCCCGGTGCACGGTCGTTGCCGGGAATATCAAAGTGGGTCACGTATGAACTTGTTGACCATGCCGAAGTGGGCGATACGGTGGCCGCGCTGTTGCCTTATGACGAAAACAGGCCCGGCAGCATCCTGCTGATACGCGAAGAGCCCATGCAACTGGAATCGCAGGACTTTGTGGCGGGCGCCAGAGACGCACAGTGGGACGTGTATGAGCGTGCCGTGCCCGTGGCCTCCATGTCCCTCCAATACTACGACAGTGTGCAGCAGGAGTGGGTGGAGCAATGGGATTCGCTGGAGGAGCGCCGGTTGCCGGGTGGGATATGGATTCAAATCAGCTTTCCGCGCACCGATGAGGAGCGGGCTGAAGAACGGGAAAGGGGCATTAACCCGTTGGAGCACCCCGATTTGGAAATGATGATGCCATTGCCAACCGGCCGGGACGTGGAATTCCCATTCCCGGACTTCAACCATCTTCGTTTTGAGGCGTATGACGACTTTGCACAATAATAACAACATAACACCAAACACATCCCCCGGCACACTCCCTGCTGTCCGGGTGGCGGGCAAGTGCGTCCGCCGGCAGGATGCAGGCGTGGCCCTGATCCTTGCGCTGGTCTTTGTTGCGCTGCTCGCCGCATTGGTGTTTGCCTTTCTGTTTGAAATGGAGGTGGACGCCTCTTTTTCTCATCATCAGGGCGCGGATTTCCAAGCACAGTTGGCGGCAAGTTCCGCGGTGGTGGACGGAATGATGGTGCTCGCGGAACAATACGCAGACATGATAGAGTCCGGCATGCCCCCGGTGGACAGCGAGGTGGACGGATCGCAGTGGGCCATGGGCGCATCCTTTCAAGCCTTGAATGAAGCGTCCATGCGTACCGCTATTGCCGACGAGTTTGGAAAAATCAACCTAAACGCACTGCTGATTTACAACAACGGTGTGAAGGAACGCAATGAGCCGTTGATAGAGGCGTTGCGCCAGTTCTTCTTTTTGCGCGACGGCGATACCTTTGATCCCGTGGACGCCATCATTGATTGGCTTGATTATGGCGACATGGATGCTCAGGAACCGGACGGCGCGGAAAGCGACTATTACTTGAGCCTTGAAACACCCTATCCCTGCAAAAACGGGCCCATGGATACCATCGAAGAATTGTTGCTGGTTAAGGGAATCACGCCGGAACGCTATTTCGGTGATGCAGAACAAGGTCAACAGCCGTTGTCGGAATATCTCACCGTACATGGCGATTGGGATGGCCGCGTCAACGTGAACACAGCGCAGGAAGATGTGATTGCCGCGATTATCGCCGGCCATACCGGCAACCTGGACGTGTCCATTGCGGAGCAGATTTATGACGAAGCCCGGCATGCCCCGTTTGAAGATGTAAGCCAATTGAGCAGCTACATTCCGGCGCCGCCGGTGGAACGTACGCCGCGCACACGCCGCCCGCCAAGAATAGACGGACGGGAACAACCGCTGGACCCGCGTGACGAACAGCGACGTCAACATAGCGAGGCCCTGTCCCAAATGTTTCGGGTGAACAGCAACTGCTTTCGTATCCACGGCGACGGCATGATGGGCGATACCATGGTTCGAGTGGAGGCGTTCGTGTTTCGTCACCCCTATGACGAGCGCGAGATCGAAGAGCGTTTGGCACGGCTAGGCGGTGGGTTTGAACAGGAGTTCTATGATATATCACGACAGATGTTCCGTATTCTTGACTGGAAAACCGTGCAATGACACGCGTCAACGGCAACCGGGCAAATTCGTTCTAATTATGTGATCACGGCAGAGCGTTAACGGGAGGCAAGGCCGCATACAGCGTGATATGAACATGTGGCGTGCCCGGCTTTGGCGTCCGTCCATGTCGCTTGCTATACTTGGTGTTCCCGTTGCGGAGAGCACGGGGAATACGCCCCGGCATAACCATCGGCCCGCCCGATGAGTGGAAAGCATTATGATTGTAACTGCCAAAATAGGCGCCATCGAATTCAAAGACGATGAAGTGCGTGTGGCTGTCATCAAGACCGGCGGAAAACTGCCGCGTCTGCTTGAAGTGCAGGCGCGCACCGCCGCCTATGAAAACTCGGAAGAGCGCTTTGAGGCCTTGGTGAAAGCCCTCGACGAGGCATTGGATGCGCTGCAAACCAACCCGGCAACCTATGTCCTGTGTGTGCCAAGCACATACACCATTGTGCGGTCGCTGACCATCCCGTTCAAAGGACAAAACCGTGTTGCCAAGGCCGTGCCCTTTGAAATTGAGCCGCATCTGGCCTTTCCCTTGGAAGAGTTGCTCCTGGACCACAATGTCATAACAGAAATAGAAGGCGCGACCGAAGTGCTCGCCGTGGGCGCACGACGCACACATCTGGAGGAACAACTTGCCATACTTGACGCCGCGGGGGTCGAACCGGAACTGGCCGCGGTGGATGCCGCCGGACTCACCGCCTTATGGCAGGCCACACAAAAGAATGCGCGCGGATTGCGTGCCGTGCTGCATGTGCGCGATACCAACGCGGTGTTGGCGGTTATGTTTAACAATGCCCTGGCCTATTTCCGGCACTTGCATTTCGGCGCTGAACACGTTGTCGAAAACACGCCGGCAGCGGCGCGGGAAGTGCAGAACACCCTGCGCGCATTCATGGCGCAGTGGCGCGGCGGCGGCGAAATGACGCGCCTGTCCATCACCGGCATCGAATTGCGGAGTGATGAACTTGCCTTTTTCGAAGATACCATTGGCTGTGCTGTGGATACGGTGGCCATGATTGATCATATTAAAGACGCCGGGAGCGTGCTGGAAAACTGTGGCGAAACCGGGACATATAATCGGTGGGAAGCCGCCGTTGGGGTGGGATACAGCGCCGCGGGAGGCGGCCTCACTTTCAACCTCATGAAAGAAAATCAGCAGGTTCATGGGGCGGTGCGCGGGGTTGTTGCGCACCTTATGTTTTCCGCCTGTCTGGCGCTCTTGTTCTTGCTTGGGTGCGCGTGGTACTACCACGAGGGAAGGCTGCGCAACGAAGCCGTGATAGAACAGGTGCGCACGGAAATTGCGCTTCTGGAGGAGGAAATCGAAACCATGGCCGCCGAGGGCTTGGGCGAAGATGTGGAGTATGCCGTCTTTTCCGACCCGCCCGCGCTGGATGTGCTGATGGAAATCGTGCGGCGCATGCCCGAGGACAAAGTGACCATTGAAGAAATCCGCATTTCGCAGCCGGGCGCACGCAGCGCATGGATTGATATTGCGGGTTCAACCACCAGCGCCGCGGATTTCGAAAACGCCTTTGAGGAACTTAAAAGAACCGACATGTTTGTTCTGGCAGATGACACCAACATCAGGTTGCAGGGACAGCGAACAACATTTCGCGTGCGCGCCTTCAGAACCCAGGAGGAAATAGATGACGCTCAATCTTGACCTACGCGAAAAAATTGCGCTCGCACTTGGATTGCTTGCCACCGTGCTTGTTGTCATTCTGGCCGTGTATGTGCCCATGGGACCGCGCCGTGGGTTTCAGGCCTCCCAACAGGAACTGGACATGTTGAAGGGTGAACTGGAGCTCCAGTATCTGTTCCGGTTGGACGAGGAAGAACGCCTGCAAAAACAAAAGGCGCTTATGGAAATACTCGACAAAAGAACGCCTGATTTCTCGCTCTTTACCCATGTGGACAACCTGCTTACCGCAACCGACCTCCGCGCCCGTGCCCAACTCGAACAGTACAGGCCCCGAAACGTTTCAGACCGTCAGCCAATGGTACGGCTCCGACTCCAAAATGTGGCCACCAAAGAACTGGTTGATTTCCTCCACAAAATCTACGATGGCGACAACCTTGTCGCCGTGTATAAGCTAGACTATCTAAGGCCCGCCGCCAATGAACGGGGACTGGATTGCGACGTGACATTTGTCACGCTCACCTTGTAGCATCTCCCCCATCGCCGTCACACCCGCCAAATACGTGGCCCATAAGGCAACGGTGCAACACAAAAAAATTGTGCAAGCCCTTCGCCAACAATGCTAAAATACCCGCCAACAACCTTCTTTTCGGGGCGTAGCGCAGCCCGGTTAGCGCGCCTGCTTTGGGAGCAGGAGGCCCGGGGTTCAAATCCCCGCGCCCCGACCAGTCTTTTACCCCTGTAAATACAGGGGCCTCCGCGTTGTTTGCCTACCATATTGACGGCTTGCGCCGCCCGTTGTGATTGGGGTCAAGACATGGCGGAAACGGCCTCCCCCGAGTCTGCATTAAGAGCCTTCGTCATTGTTGCGGGCAGGCGAAACAAGAGCCTGTCACTGAACGCAGCCGACACAAAAACGCCTGCACAGACGTAATCTGCACAGGCGCATTGTACAAGACGGTACTATGGGTCGCGCTATTGGCGGCGTACCGCCGACAGCGACAAGA
>SKQZ01000262.1 GCA_007118765.1 Candidatus Hydrogenedentota bacterium | reverse complement strand
GGATTCCGCTCGAGTCCGCGCTTGCCAAAGAAGTGCGCGTATCCGGCGCGTATCACCAAGTCCTCGCTGTAATGGTAGTCGGCGTAAAGACCCAGTTCCCAACCCAAGCTGCGGCTGGCGCGATTACGCCAGAACCAGCGGCCCAGATCGGCTGCCCGTTTATCCACTTGGAAATAAGCGCCCACCACCTGCAGCTCAAGGGCTTCGGTCGGGGCGGCATCCAAACCGAGTGCGTAATACAGAAGATTGGACTCATCCGTATTGGCCAGGAACTCGGTGTATTCCCAATTGGAGAAAAGCCGGTTAAAGGGCAATACCCGATCATTGGTATGCCAGTTGTAATGTTTGGGGTTGCCGCCGCCAAAATAGGCAAAGCGACCGAACAGGCGAGGCTGCCACGGAGCATCAAAGGTGTAGCCGGCTTCCACATTGACTGCAAAATCGCCGTAGTCAATGTCTGCTTCGCCGAATCCGGCGGGACAGGCCGAGGGGCGGCCATACACGTTCCCGAACTGATAGGCGCCTTCGAGATCGAAATCGAAATTGCCGATTAGACCTGCACCGCGCAGGCCGACGGTATGCAGGTTCACTCTGTCGCCCAATGCCACGCCGTCATCCCGCAGGAACATCCAATAGGCGTCTATCTCAACGTCTTCAATGCCCAGATAGCTCAAGTACAGGGCATAGAAATCCGTGTCGTCTTCCAGAAAGTCGCCGTATCGCTCCGCCAGTTTGGCCGCCACCGCGTCCAAACTGAAGAGGTCATGGTTGTAAGACAGGCGCAACGCATCAAAGGACAGCCCGCGAAATTCCGCCGCCGTGTCGTTCACGCCGACAAGCCATTCGCTGCCAAAGCTGAGTTCCTGTCGGCCCACCCGCATGGTCAGCGGCGTGCCCCACATGTTTCTGGCCTCAATATACCCTTGGTACAGATCCACGGTGTTGTCATTGGTGGCGCGCAGGTCTTCACCGGTTAAATAATTCGAACGAAATCCTTCGCCCCAATCACTGTAATAGTCAAACTCAATGAAGGCGGTTACGTCGTTCGTAAAATCAGCCTTCACGCTCAATCGCGTGCGTTGCTCGATCCAGCCGGCGCGTCCGAGACTGTCAAGGTTATAATAGTTTCCCCGGATACGAATAGAGCCGCCCACTTCAACGTTTTGAAGCTCGCCGTAGGCGAGAGAGGCAAACACCAAACAGGCGGTTACTACAAGTAATTTGTTTCTAAACATCATATTGCTCCTTTGCGTAAATTGAAAATGTTGGTTTCCCAAGGCCACAAGGGCCGCATGTATGTATGGCACCATGGAGTGACGCGCGACAAGTCCTGTTTTCATACCTCCTTTCGTATCGTTGTACGCTGTGCTTCGCAAGCGATATTTCGCAGGGAACAACAGCGGACATGGGTGTAGCGTCGGTCATGATGCATTTTTGCAACAATGTAAAGTGTATGACCTCGTATCCACGCATACCCATAGCAAAGACCCTGCCAACATCAAGAAGAAAAGAGACAAACAGGCAAAAAAGCCGCCAAGGGGCTGTTTTTTTATGCTCTATGGCGCTGACGGGCCCTGTTGTGGCGTTCGGCGTGTGCATGGATTCCTACCGGCGGGAAGCGGAACGGGACGCCAACCTACGGGAATGTAAGAAATTGTCGGCGGCATCGGCGGAAGCAATAAGGAGATGTGGGACCACGCGGGAATAGAGCCACCGCATCGGAGTAATGGCGCGTTGCTCAAGTGGGCGGGACAACGCGAAAGGCCCGTTCTGCGTTCGTCAGCACCTGGCGTGCCAAGGCGTCCGCAGGTCGTTCCCGAATCTCCGCAAGAAAGGCGAGCGTGCATGCTGCGTAGGCCGGTTCGCATCGTTTGCCACGATGGCACTGGGGCGCCAGATAGGGGGCATCCGTTTCCACAAGCAGCTTGTCTTCCGGCACGATCCGCGCCGCTTCGCGCAACGACTCCGCCTTGGGGTAGGTGACATTGCCCGCAAAGGAAATGTAGCACCCCAGAGCAAGGCATTGCTCGGCAAAGGCTGCATCACCGCCAAAACAATGCATGATACAGGGCGGCATATTCGGCGCATACTCCCGTAATATGGCAATGGTATCGGTTTCGGCGGCCCGGCTGTGGATAACAGCAGGCAGATTCAGTGTCGCCGCCAACATCAGTTGTTGCTCAAAGGCCGGTCGTTGTACCGCGCGCGGGGCATATTCCTTGAAATAGTCGAGTCCCGTCTCCCCAATGGCGACAACCCCCGGGCGTTTGGCAAGCGCGCACAGCGCGTCATTTCCATGTTCCTGCAACTGGGGCGCGTTATAGGGATGATAGCCGACAACCGCATACACCCGTTCCCCTGTCATCTGACAGGCGGCTTCACTGCCTGCCAAGTCGTCTCCCACAATAACAAGCCACGCGAGGGTATCAAGCGCGCGGGCAAGCACGTCATCCCGATCCCCATCGAATTGGCGCATTTGCAGGTGGCAATGAGTATCCACATACAACATTATGACGATGCGCCCTTGCCTTTTTTTCGTTTGCGGTTCTTGCGCTTCTTCTTGCGCCCTTTTGGCGGCCCCTGTTGATGGCTTTCATGTTGCGTGCCGCCTGTCTGTTGCTGTGGTGGGGCGGTAACGACGGAGGGAGGCGGCGGTGCGCTGTCGTCCTCCAATGTTGCCAGCTGCTCTGTTGTCATTTCTGCCTGTGAAGTGTCCGACTTCTTGGGCGGTTTCATTTCACCGCTCTCGTAAGTCTCATTCTCATAGTTAAGACAACACAACAACCGGCCGCACTGACCGCTGATCTTGCCGGGGTTCAGCGAAAGGTTTTGACATTTGGCCATGCGCATGGAAATCGGCACAAACCCATCAAGCCAACTGGTGCAGCAGAGCACCCGCCCGCAACATCCCAAGCCGCCGATAATCTTGGCGCGATCGCGCACCTGGATATGACGCAATTCAATGCGGCTGTGCAATTCGCGTGCGAGATCACGCACCAGCTCGCGGAAATCAACGCGGTTTTCGGCGGTAAAATAGAACGTAACCTTGTGGCGGTCGAGCGTATAGTCCGCGTCCACCAGATTCATGGGCAAACCACGCTTGTCAATATGCTTCTGACATATCGTTTGTGCGCGTCGTTCTTCGCCGTCAAGTGCGGCGCAGGATTCGATATCCGCGGGGAGTGCTTTGCGCAACACCCGCATGGTTATCTCCGCAGCGATTTCATCGGAACAAGGCTCCGGCGGCAAAACGCAGATACCCCATTCAATTCCCTGGTCGCTTTCCACAACGCACGGCTCGTCGCGATCAAGCGGGATGCCGTCGCAGAGAAACGAAAGGACCCGGCGCGGTTTGCGCAATCGTATTCGGGCTAACTCCATGCTCTATTACTCCATGCCGGTATTTCACGGCTTCTTGTTTATGGGTTGTCAGGATGCCAGATTAAAAAACAAGTCGCGGAATACGCGGGCAGGTTTCAAGTTGCGTTCGATGTACTTCCATGCCTCTGTAACAGCGTTAATCCTGGCATCTTGTTTCGCGGCGTCAATATCGCCGCGCAATTGTTGCAAATGATCACGGTTATAAATGATCTGGGTGTCTCTGGTCAGACTATACACCAGTTCGTCGCGGCACCACGCATCAAAAAGGACCAGGTACTCAAACAACTCGCCACGTACCAATCCCGCCACCAGCGCTTCAAGCGCTTCCTTTTCCATAACGACTGTCTCGGTGGCGTCCGCTTCCACTTGTTGTTTCGCTTCACTCTTGACAGCGCTCTCAATGGCCTTTTCGGTGTCTTGGATATGGGCGGCAAAATCCTCGCTCACCATCAACGGATCCTCGCCGCGTATCAGGCGCTGAATAATGTCCAGCACCACGGTGCGGCGTTCCGTGGCAACCAGGTCATGGGCGCGTGACACGCTCCCTTGTGCCAGTGCGGCAATGGCGTAGGCCTGATCGTCCGAACAGCCGTGGTCTCGCTTTATCATATCGGCCACAGTATCCATTTGCAATACGCCGAAGCGGATGGCCTGACATCGGCTTCGGATGGTGGGCAGCAACTGTCGGGGGCGCTCGGTTATCAGTACGAAAACGCTTTGGCTGGGCGGTTCTTCCAAGGTCTTCAAAAAATGGTTTTGCGCCTGTTCGTTGATGCGGTCCGCATCTTCAATAAGGAATATCCTGCGCCCCCCTTCAACAGGCCGGAACATGGTTGTTTCGATGACCTCTTCGATCTTATCCACGGTAATGATGCGCGTTTTGCTTACCGGCTTGATTCGCTTGATGTCGGCATGATTCCCGTGATTGGCCTTGCGGCAGGACAGGCATTCATCGCAGGCGTCATCCGCGCTTTCGCGGCAATTGACGGCCTTGGCAAACTCGAATGCCGTCATGCGTTTGCCAACACCGTAGGGCCCCCAGAACAGAAGGCCGTTGGGTATGCGGTCGCGCCGAATAATTCCGCGCAACAACTTTGTGGCGACTTGTTGATCTTTTGTCTCGCTCAGACTCATGATGGTGTCCGTTTGGCGCGTTTCTTTCTTGCCTGCGCCAACTGCCGCAATTGCGGCATGGCGGCAACCTGTTGGCGCAACTCCTGCTGGATGGTTTCCACCGGGCGGTTCCCGTCAATGACGGTTACACGCTTGGGGTCGCGCCGGGCGATGTCCAAAAATTCCGTGCGTATGCGTTGGTGGAAGGCGATGGCCTCGGTCATCATGCGGTCGTCGCTGCCGCGTGCGTGTGCACGCTGTAGCCCATCCTCAGCGGGCAGGTCAAGCAGGAACGTGCGATTGGGCCATGCAGCCCCGGCGGTCAGCCGGTTCAGCAACGCAATAAAATCCTCGGCCAAATGGCGGCCCGCCCCTTGATAGGCGGTGGTGGAGTCGGCAAAACGGTCGCACAGGACCACGGCGTCCCGCGCCAGTGCCGGCAGGATAAGGGTGTTCACATGTTGTGCTCTGGCCGCTTCATATAGTAACAACTCGGCCAAGGGGGCTACGGCCTCGTCCCGCCTGTCAAGCAGCAGGTTGCGCATGGCCTCGGCAAGGGGCGTGCCGCCCGGCTCGCGTGTAAGCACAACATCATGTCCCAGCTCGGTCAAAAAGTCTGCGAGCAGCTTGATCTGTGTGGATTTTCCGCAGCCTTCAATGCCTTCAAAGGTGATAAACAACCCGCTCATGATTCCGTTACCTTGTGCCGCGCCGCTGCGCCGTCCTCAAAAAACGCCTCGATCCCGGCGGCATCGTCCGCTTTCAATAACGCTTCAAACGCCTCAATATCATTGCGAAACGCCGCAAGCGCGGCGATTACGGCGGTGTGGTTTTCCCGACAAATGTCTCGCCATATTTCAGGGCGCGAGGCGGCAATGCGCGTGGTGTCGCGGAACCCCTTGCCAATAAAGGGCGCCGTCACGCCATGGTCTGCGGCAAGCCGGGTCAATGCCGCGGCAACAACATGGGGGACATGGCTCGTGCGGGCAAGAATGGCATCGTGGGCTGTCGCATCAACGTCCACAACGCGCGCACCCACCGAACGCCACAAGGCGCACACAAAATCGCGCACGGTCGCATCAATAGCGGTGTCCTGTTCCACCAGACAAACGGAGTCCACATAGAAATCGGCGTTGCCATGTGCGGGCCCGAATTTTTCGCCTCCCGCCATGGGATGGCACCCCACGAACCGGCGCGGTTGGGGGCATGCCTGTTGCGCATGGGAGCAAATGGCCTGCTTGGTACTGGCCACATCAAACAAAACAACATCATTGGGTGCTGCGGCCAGCGTTGCATCCAGCATGGGCGCTACAAGCCCTGCCGGCGTTGCGATGGCGACTGCGTCCGCCTGTGCGACCCCGGTCTCCACGTCAAGCGTGGCATTATCAATGGCGCCGCGCTCCAGCGCCACATCAAGGGATTCCTTCCTTCGGCCCACTCCGGTAACCTGTTGTACCATGCCGCGCTTTTTCAGGGCGAGCCCGAGTGATGCGCCCAGAAGACCCACGCCAATGATGGTCATGCGTTTGATGCGTATAGTCATGGCCTTTCTCTTGCGGCGGCCACCGCCTGTGCCACCGTGAATTGCTCGACATAAAGTGCGCGTCCGATGATTATCTCGTCAACGCCGGCCGATGTCAATGCCCGTGCATTATGGATATCGTCCAACTGAGACACGCCACCTGATATGGTAACCGGAATCTGTACGGCCCGGGCAAGTTTTCCCGTGACATCAATATTCGGGCCGGCCAACATGCCATCGCTTAGAATGTCAGTATAGATGATTCGTGTCGCGCCCGCCTCTTCCACCGTGTGGGCAAAGTGGATGGCATCACAGTCGGTGTTTTCCAGCCATGCGCTGAGCGCCACCTTGCCGTCGCGGGCATCTATGCCCACCACAATGGAATCAGGCCAGCGCTTGCAGGCTTCCAACAGCAGGTCGGGGTCGCGATAGGCTGCCGTGCCGAGGATCACCCGGGTCGCGCCCGCATCCATGACGGCGGCGATGGTCTCCATGTCCCGTATGCCGCCGCCCACTTCATAGCGAATATGGGCATCGGCCAACGCCCGGAGCTGCGGCAAAATGCAGCATTGGCCCGCTTTTGCGCCGTCCAAATCAACAATATGAACCACGGACTTGGAGAATTCCTCGGCGGGCAACACGTCGCGCAGGGCAAACCACCACAGGCGCGCCTGGGCCACGGGGTCTTCAGAAAAGACCGTCTCCTGTTGGTAATCGCCCTGAACAAGATTGACGCACAGGCCACCGCGAATATCTACCGCGGGAACAATACGCATGTCTATGCCGCCGCCAGCGTTGATTTCGCCAAATCCACAAGCCGCGCAAAGGCGTCTGCGTTGTTCACTGCGAGATCAGCCAGCACTTTTCGGTCAAGTTCCACGTTCGCTTTGCGGAGCCCTTCCATAAACCGGTTGTAGGTCAGGCCGTTGGCCCGCGCGCCCGCATTGATGCGCGCTATCCACAGGCGCCGAAAATCACGTTTACGTGTCTTGCGGTCACGGTAGGCATACTGGTCGCTGTGTTCCACCGCCTGTTGTGCCGTCTTGAGCAAACGATGGCGACTACCGCGGTATCCGGCTGCGAGTTTGATGGTCTTCTTGCGTCGGCGTCGCGACGCGGGATTATTTGTTGCGCGAGGCATATCAGTTTTCCTTTATCTGGTGCGCATAAAAACGCACGTTGTGCCATGTAATGGCAGGCTTGTTAGCTGTAGGGGAGCATTTTTTTCACGCGGGGCGTCTCTTCGGGCGACACCAGCGTGGCCTTGCGCAGGTTGCGCAGGCGTTTGGGTGACTTTACCGCCTTCAAATGTCGTGCATACGCTTTCTGGCGCTTGAACGAACCATTTTTTGTGCGGCGGAACCGTTTGGCTGCGCCGCGATTGGTTTTCAATTTTGGCATAAATCAGAATCTCCTGGGGTAAACAATACACACGACCGCACATACACGCATGTGTCGCGACCGCTGTAAATGAAAAACACTACACCATGCGCGTTTTCGGATGTTCAAACGCGCCTTATTGCAAAAAGTACGCCGGTATGCCTGCTATTGTTGCTTGGCAGGCGTGAGCATCAGCGACATATTACGTCCTTCCATCTTCGCAAGATTGGACGCATTGTCGCCGGTGCACAAATCCGCAGTTTCATCTATCACCCGCTGAATGATTTCCCGACCAAACTCCTGATGCGCCATTTCACGTCCGCGAAACATCACGGTAATGCGCACTTTGTTGCCGGCCTTCAGGAACTGGCGCACGTGGTTGGTCTTGGTTTCAAAATCATGGGTATCAATCTTGGGGCGGTATTTGATTTCCTTAACTGAGACCGTGTGCTGATGCTTGCGCGATTCGCGGGCACGCCGTTTCTGTTCGTAGCGATACTTCCCGTAATCCATAATCCGGCATACGGGCGGTGTCGCTTGTGGCGCCACCTCCACGAGGTCGAGGCCACGGTCTTCCGCTTCGCGCAATGCGTCGCGGGGGGTCATGATTCCCAATTGCTCGCCTTCTTCATCTACCACGCGCACTTGGCGAGCACGGATTTGGTCGTTAATACGAGCCAAGTCTGGCTTCTTTGTCTTGACGATGGGTGTATTCTCCTTTGGGCTGCCTGTCAGCCAAAAAAAACAAACAATGGCGAAGCCGTAACACGATTTCGCCGCCACTAAACGACCGATCTAATCGGTCGCACCGATACAAAAAACGCGACAAAAGACGCCTGTCTTTTGTCGCGTAACATACAGTCTGCACTGTGCAACGGCACAACGAGTTCACTGTGATATATGCGATAACCAGACAGGCAAGCTCACGCCGCCGCAAGGTGAGGAACATAATTCCTGCTTACGCATGAACCGCATCACTACGTTTCACACCCGAGAGTGTATCAAACACGGTCATTGTATGTCAAAATACGAACCGTATCGAATAACGGCAGCATACGGGGAACACATATCGTTAGTGCCGTTGTCCTGCAATATCCCCAATCAGACCAAGCCGGCGGGGGGGCCGCCAAAGAGGAGGTCGGAAACAAAACCAAAAAGACCATCCAAGAACAATTTCAACCAAAAATTAAGAAACGTATCCAGCAGTTCGGTAACTAATGCCGATGTATCCATGAAAATCTCCTTCGATTGCGCTGCTTTACAACAGCCGCTTCATTAAACTAAGTACCGTATCGTCATCCGCAGAACGACTACACAAGTCCCATTACAAGATCTGTCAACCAAGACGCGAAAAAGCCGAAGAGCACTTCAAACAGTTCATAGGCCAGTTCCACTAGAAGCATAGGTCATCTCCTTTCGTTATAGGTTCCTTGTTACATCACACCTAGCCCGCATATTTCACAAGATTTCTGTTGCGCCTGCGAATCTTACACCATATCAGGCACTTTGCTTTCCCGCCGACTTCGACGTGTACTAACACGCTGTCAGCCGGCGGCCTGCGCAAAGCACCTGCTCTGGCGCAATCTTCACAGGCTCACGACGAAACCTGATGAAATATCCGGGCTAGCCCGCAT
>SKQZ01000303.1 GCA_007118765.1 Candidatus Hydrogenedentota bacterium | reverse complement strand
CTGTAGTCCCGTACTACAATCGGCTCTTTCAAACGCGTGTTAACGAGCTGAAACGCTGAGTCAATATCTTTGCGTTTATATCCCTTCTCAAGGAGCCGCGAACGCACGGTTGTTTCCGTTGGCGACGGCCCGTTGACGGTGTTAAGCTGTTCCAGGATAACGCTGACCAACTCTGCGATTGATGCTTTCATTTAATTCTCCAATAACAAAATCTATGAAAAAGGGCTTTTCAGCACTGCCCATATTGTAAAGGGCGTGTCTGTGGTTAATCAAGGAAGGCGGGAGCAGGAGTGACCAGTTGCATAGTTATCGCAGTATCATGAACGGTCTGATTTCATCAGGTGGTCCAGGAATCGTACGACACGCTCCTGTCGGTAATTGTGCGCTATTTCGCGAGGTGTTTCGCCGTTGCCGTTGGGCATGTCCGGCGCCATGCCATGCGCGGCCAACGTGGCAATGATATCGCCGCGTCCAAATACCGCCGCAGTATGCAGGGGGGTATCGCCGTAATCATCCTCAATAAAGGCATCCGCTCCCTGTTCAAGGAGCCATGCGGCTTCTTCGCGGCGTCCGAGCATGGCGGCCACATGGAGCGGTGTCATGCCCGTAACGTCCTGTGCGTTGATGTCGGCGCCCATTTCCAGCAGCAAGGGCATCATGTCCTGTTTTCGATAGGTGACGGCCGTATGCAACGGCGACTTCAATTTGCCGTCTGTTGCATGTATCAGTTCCGGCGACTGTACGAGCATTTCCTGAACAGATTCTTTGCTGCCGTGTGCTATGGTGTCATGGATGCTGGGGCTGCATCCTGCCAGCAGGCACACGAACGATAACAGGACATATATCGTATGTCGGCATGTTTTGTGGGTAACCATCATGTCAAATCCAACAATGTGTGTCAGGCGGTGTCTTTAGCCCGCATATTTCACCCCGCCTTGGCGGGGTTGTTTCTGCGAATCTTACACCATATCAGGCACTTTGCTTGTTCGCCGCCTTCGACGTGTACTAACACGCTGTCAGCCGGCGGCCTGCGCAAAGCACCTGCTCTGGCGCTATCTTCACAGGCTCACGACGAAACCTGATGAAATATCCGGGCTAGCGCACTCTCCACTACTTAACGGATTGCACGCATTTTTGCGAATGCGATGCCTATTGTCCATATTTTCGCGGCATATCGCAACAAAACCGGCTCCACAGCGCATGCCCAAACGCTGCGGAACCGGTGCAATGGGTGGTGTCAACATGGTAACGGGCGTTATTCAAGCAGTACTTCTGTCGCCTCCGCAGGCACATCGGACGGGTCAATCTCAATGACCTGTACGTCCGCTTCATCCGTAGTGTCGTCAACCGTATCCATGGGCAGTACTAGCGTCTCATCGGATATGTCCGGTATCAGTTCTTCCGGAGCCGCATGAACGTCTTCTTCGGGCGCCTCGGCATCTTCTTCAGGCGGTGTGGTGGTGAACAGTGCCAAGTCATCAAGAATATGCCCGAGTTCGTCCGGTCGTACCGAAAACACATAGGGCAACCCGGAAACAACCGCTTCGTGCATGTCGTCGCTTTCCGCGGCTAGTTGAAGTATCACAGGTTCCTGGTCGCTTTTGTATACGGTGATAGTTGTTGCGGGCTGCACATCCTCCACATTGCGGTCGAGGAGAAAATCATCCACTTGGAACGCGTTAAGGGTGTAGACAAAGTCTTCGACGTCATTCAATAGAACAGGCGCAACGTCGTCCCAGGTGCGACGCCATGTGTCACGGTCTTCCTCATCGCGCTCCAAGGCCACCGCCATATCCTCATGGGAAACGGTCATGCGTTCGATGGCATCCATATCGAAGTCAAGCACGGAGAGGGTATACAAATCGCGTGTCGGCGGGTCAAGCCGTCCCGTGTCTGCCCGTGACAGCACCAGCACGGCGTCGTAATCATCAAATCGGATATAGCGGCCGTCCGTGTGCAGGGCATGGGCGCCAAGATGGAGGGTGCGCTCTTCGCCGGCGTCCGTATGTATCGTGATAACCGTATCAAATGGTCCCGCGTCATAGGCTGGATCGGCATAATCCGTCGGTTTGATGGATGTTGCCGCACTAACCAAACTGTCAACGGTCGTCTTCTGAAGGTCGAGCGTGATGTCCGGCAACGTAACCTGCCATCCGTCTTCTTCATCACGTGTCAATACGAGATGTTCGTCACCCCGTTGTATTTCGAGGCGGTTGATGTGATCTTCGCCCATTTCCCACTCGGGCAATGTGAAGAGTTTATTGCCTTCGGGAAACATTTGCTCGAAGTTAAACTTACTGAGTTTGTAGATGAGCGGCGGGTCCGAACCGGCTATCTGCACATAGGGATCGCCGCCCGGCGCGGCACGGCCGCCCAACAGGACTACATCGTCGGCGCCCTCAAGGGATAGTGTTGCTTTGTACGCAGGCGGGTCAAATCCCCATGCCGCCACGTCTTCGGGGTCCGCCACGTCGGTGATAGACAACGTGGCAAAGCGGGTCAACAATTGCTGCAACGGCTGTTCGGTAAACGTATCGGAGTAACCGCCGGCTGCGAGTTGCCATTCATACGTTGTCTCCGGCGCCGCAGGCACTGTATCCTCATCCTCCGGGTCAGATGGTACGGCCGGTTCAACGGCAACTTCAACGCGCTCAAAGGTCATTTCTTTGTCGGGATACACAAGTGCGACCCGGTGAATACTGTCTTGGTCGAGATCCAACAGTGTTGTTTGCAACCAATGGGTCTGCCTGGGTTTTGCCGCGGCATCAACACCGGTGACGCCCGCCTTACGGCGTAAATCCGTGGCTTCCACAAAGACGCGATTCTCTCCGGCTCGTCGCAGAAAAATCGTTCGGAAGTCAGCGGACTTGCCCGCCAGGACATTCAGTGCCGGTGTGTCTTCGTCAGCGCGAAACAGGCGCACATGAAAGGCCGCATCCTCCGTAAGATCAAATTCGGCAAGTCGCGCTTCCGTATCGGCTGTGGCGCGTGGTTCGCCCTTGAGTGCAAGCACCTTGTCGAGAAAACCGTCCAGCCGTTCTTTATTGACCGGGGCCATGTGAAGGCTGGCGATATGCCATGTGTCGCCGTCGCGCTCCAACACCACCTTCTCATCCGGATTGCCGCCGGAATAAAGTTCAACGCGCGCTATGACGCCCCTTTGCAAATCTTCCGGCACCAACGACTCCAAGCCAAGCTGCGTTGCAAGGGGAGCGGGGGGGGCTTCCGTAGCCTTGCGCCATGCAACCAACCCTAACAAAAGCGCCAGTATTACAATGAACGGTACGAGCGTTTTTATCTTCATCTGTTTTCTCCGTCTCTATGCTGAATAACGCACTAACGTGGGACTTGCCCACAACCCATCATTCGTCATCATGATCCTGCTTTTTCGCTTTTCGCCTCCGGCCCGGGTTTCCAAGGGAACCACCATCGCCGAAGAAAGCGTTTGGCATGGTTCATTTTAATCGTTGCCTCTCGTGGGTGAGCGTAAACGCGACACGAATACGACCCGCCCGCCAGTCAGTTATTGTTCGTTGTTCATCTTGCGGGCCTGTTCCATGGTATAGCGGTTCCGGGCGCGTTTCCGTGCCGCAAAGAACCCAAGACCGATGCTTGCAATAATGATGTTTGCCAGGCCGTAGTTTGCCAGCTGCCAGAAAGTGCGCTGCCCTGCTGATGGCCGCGAAATGATGCGGTCAATGGGCCTTGTGCCGCGCACGTTTACCAAATGTTCGCTCAATGTGACGGCATCCACCGCGTTGAGGAACAAGTCCAAATTGGCCGCCTGCAGGAAATTGCGTCTGAACATTTGTGAACACCCCATTACAACCAACTGTCCCGGTTGAGGTTCAATAGCGGGCGCCGGCGGTTCATCATCGGGGTTATCCATGGGCGGCGGCATGCCGGGTTGCTGTGCAGGTTCCGGCCATGCCGGGCGGGGCGTGTCCTCAAACGCGTCCGGGAACTGGCCCTTGACCATCGCCATCAGCGGATAGGCCCGCCCGCCGGTGGCAGGCGGCTCAAACGAGGCCTGGGTCATGGGCGCGTCCGCAGGGATGCTCCAGGCACGGTCACTGGTATACATAAGCACCTCGGCGTCAAGCCCGAGTTCTTCAAGCCGCGCCTCATCCAGATTCAGGGCCGTGCCCCATAAGTACAAGATGGCGCTTAATCGGTTCGTGATGGATGTTTCCTGGTTCATGGTGGTGTTGTTAATCAGTATGTGTGTCGGCAAATCAAAGGGCTGCCCCATCAGCGCACCCATAAAACCGCCCCCCTGACTCTGCACCGTCAGTGTTACGGAGTTCACATCCATCAGGACATCCGTGCTGACGCCCAGTCCGTAATGCTCAAGCAACGGGTTGATTTGCGGGTTCTCATCCCGGCGGGAAACGCGGTTGCCTTCGCGTGTGGCCTGGTAGTCCCATTCATATTGCTGTACGGCCAGCACAACGGATTTTCCCCCGTGCAGCGCACGGTTTATCTCCCATCGCTGCCGCTCGTTCAGTTCGCGTGGATTGATCACCACAAGGGTGTCATATTCGTCTGGCAAGGGACTCTCCTTGGTCATTTCCACACGTCGCACGTCATATTTTTCCATGTCCAGCACTTGTTCGAGAAAAATATAGGGGTCTTCCGAGTCCGGGATTTCCTGACCCATCTGCATTAACATCTGCCGCATCTGCGGGTCAATGTGAATGGCCTCTTTGGGCGCCACCAATGCAACAATCGGCCTGGTGTCGCGTGTAAGTTTGTAGATGGTGTTTACCAATTGATATTCAAGGTCGGGCAGCGTATCCGGCACGATTTGCGGAATTATCTCTTCCGTTCTGTCTTTGTAGGCCACGCCGATGCTGCAATACACCAAGCGACTTGTCACCTCGTCCTGTGTCATGGCTTGCACGTTGAAAGGTTGCACACCTTTGTCCAGCATCCGTCGTTCAATGGCCTCTTCCTCGTCTTCACTTGCGGGGTCGGCCACATCGTCAATGCCGGCGATGACGTTCGCCGCTTCAAGATATACGGTGCCGTAATTCAGAAGACCACCCGAGGCCAACCGCAATTCTTCCAATTTGTCCCGGATGTCGCGTTCGATATTGCGCATGGCGGTGGGCATCTTGTCACGCGGGGTGATGTACAAACGCACTTCTATTTCGCTGTCTGCCTCGGCAAGCACGGCGCGGCTCGACGGCGAAATGGTGTGTATCTGGTCTTCGGTCATGTCAAATCGCAGAATGCTTGTGCCGGCCATCAGATAGTTGAACAGCATGCCAATCGCCACGCAAACCACTGCAACCGTCAGGAAGGTGACCCGTGCGCCGGGGCGATTGCGTCCATCAATAAAGATCAAATTCAACGACAGGAACAGACCGGCCCAAACCACAAAGAAAAGCACATTGGCAAGGTCGATGATACCCCGCACAAAAGGCTGGTAATGGGTAAATACGCCGAACACATCCGACAGCAGCGACCCCAGACCGGCCATGCGCCCGTCAATGTATGAGGCGATAAAGTCCGTGCCCAACAGGAAAAAGAGGAAACAGACAAGCAGGGTGACTACGAAGGCAACTATCTGGTCCTTGAAAAAGCCGGAGAACAAGATGCCCAGCGCCAGAAAACAGGCGCCCATGAGCAATGTGCCGAAGTATCCCGTGATGATAATGCCGCTATCGGGATTGCCAAGGGAAAAAAGCATCATGGGCACGGTAAAAGTGGCGGCAAGCGTGATGGCATAAAACACCATGGCCGCCAAAAACTTGCCAACGGTCAGCTCGTAAGCGCGCATCGGAAACGTAAGCAGCATTTCCCATGTGTTTTCCTTGCGTTCCTCCGCCCAAATGCGCATGGTAACGGCAGGAATAAACACGCATAACAGCAGCGGCAGATTCTCGAAATACGGGCGCATGTCGGCCACGGGAAACACAAAGAAAGAGGTGACGTATAAGCCGACGCTCATTGTCACAAACACCATGATGAAAATATAGCCGATGGGCGAGGTGAAATAGGCGCCCAAATCCCGGCGAAATATGGAAACAATATTGCGCATCTTCCCGTTCTCCTATTGATTCGTCGGTTTTTTTGCGGCTTTTTCCGTGAGCGTCAAAAAGGTTTCTTCCAGCGACAGTGGTTTGTCGGCCAGCTCACGAATCTTCCAATTCTTTTGGCGCGCAAGATCGTTTAATTCGCGCCAGGGATTACGGCCAATGGGGCTGTGTATCACAAAAGAGACGCAGCCGTTGGTTGCGCCGTCATAGACAACCTGCTTGACGCCCTCCACGCCGCTGAGCAGACGCTCCACTTCTTCGCGGTTGCCTTCCACGGTGAGGGCGATCCGTTCAGAACGTTTGGCCCGGTCCCGCAACTCCTCAATCGTACCGTCGCCCACAATACGTCCGCGGTTGATAATCACAATACGGTCAGCGGTCGCTTGCACTTCCTGCAGAATGTGGGTGGAGAGGATGACCGTCTTGTCTTCGGCCAGTTCGCGTATCAGATTGCGAATCTCCATAATCTGGTGCGGGTCCAACCCCGACGTGGGTTCGTCCAAAATAATGACTTCCGGATTGTGTACTAGCGCCTGTGCAAGCGCCGTGCGTTGTTTGTATCCTTTTGAAAGCTCGCGGATTACCTTTCTGTACATGGGACGCAACCCGCAGGTATCCACCACGATGTCAAGCCGTCTTTTTAGCGTGGCGCCACGCAAGCCACGGGCGCGGGCCACAAAATTCAAATAGCCGCGCACCTCCATGTCCATGTATAACGGCAGAATCTCCGGCAGATAGCCGATGGCTTTGCGCACCGCAAGCGGATTTTCCAGTACGTCCAAACCGTTTACTTCCGCCGTGCCGGAGGTTGGATGCAGATAGGTGGTCAGTATTTTCATGGCCGTGGACTTGCCCGCGCCATTCGGCCCGAGCAAACCGACGATCTCACCTTGCTTGACTTCAAACGATACATCATTGAGTGCCACAACAGGGCCGTAATGCATCGTCAACTGGTTGGCTCTTATCATGCGGCAAAATCTCCAATCTATTGGGATGTGTCGGCCCGCAAGCCGACGGTTCCGCCCCAAGTTTATCAGGAACACAACTACACACCTGCACGTATGCAAGGATTATGCCATATATGTTTGACAGGGATAAAGCACACACACTTTTTTTATCATACGAAATATGAATGAGTTGTGTTGCCCATAACTGGGCACAGGGAGGCGAACCATTTGCCCGATTTCAGGTGCCAGACCAGATTTGAGGCGTAACAGCGAGACAGGACACTACGTGGGTCAACAGGCGATATAGGGGTCTTCCGGGCCGTCGTGACCCTCCGGATGTGCGGCATGATGCTGGTCAGGTTCCACGTGGGTCGTAATATGTACAATGCGCTCGGGGAACAAGGCACGCACAGCTTCCTCCAATTCGGTGGTGCGGTTGTGGGCCTCGCCCGTTGACATTGTATCCGGCATGAGGAGATGCATTTCAATCCAGATCACGTTCTCTGTTTGGCGGTGGCGCAGTTGGTGGTACCCGCTCACCAGTTTTTTTGCAACCATCTTCTCCAAAAGATCAAGCAGCACGCGCGTATTGTGTGGGTCGGCCTCGTCCAACAGTCCTTGAAATGCATTGCGCATCAGCGCGTACGCGGTGTATAAAATATGCAGCGCCACAAGGATGGCAACCAAGGGGTCAAGCCAGGAAAGCCCTGTAAGCCAGACCACCGTTACGCCGACGAGTACCCCGAGACTTGTCCACATATCCGTGAGTACATGCTTGCCGTTGGCGGTCAACACCAGGGAATGGTAGTGTTTGCCGACCCAGACGAGGAAGAGGCCCAGCGCACAATTGATTGCGGCCAACGCCGCCGTAATCAGCAGTCCCAGGTGTAGTTCATGCAGTTCAGCCCCCTTTATCAATGCGCGCAGTGCTAGAAGAATGATCGTAACTGCGGCCACACCAATGAGGGCGCCCTCGAAACCGGCGGAGAAATAGGCAATTTTGCCGTGACCGTAGGGATGGTGATGGTCGGGCGCCTGCATTGAAAACCACAAACTGAATGCGGCCACGCCGGAAGCCAGAATATGCACAATGCTTTCGGCGGCATCGGATAGAATGGCACTGCTTCCGGTGATGAAAAAGGCGGTCAGTTTGCCTGCCAACATCAGGACGGCGATGGAAAGACTGAGACCCATCGCGAAAACGCGCATGTTCATCTGGTTTGTGAGTTGCTTCATTTCGTCTTGTTTATTCTTAAAGAAGTGCGGTAAAGAAAACAAAAAGTCTGTCCTGAAAGCCCGGGTATTGTTCATGGGCGAAATCGGGATACAACACATGTTCCTTGGGCGCTGTGGTTTTGTTAAAAGCGGCAAACTGGCTTGAAGGCGGACAGATATCGTCCATGAGCCCAGTTGCCATCAGCGTTTCACCTTGGATACGTGCCGCCAGATGCTGACAATCTATGTAGCCGAGTTTTGTGAAAACATCGTGTTCCCGCTCGTGGCACGGATCGAACAACCGGAAGTAGGTCGTTAATTCGGCGTAGGCATTAACGGCGAGGTCCATTTCCCATACCCGCTGGTAATCACACAAGAAAGGGCACAAAGGGGCAAGACGACGGATGCGCGGTTCAAGCGCTGCGCAGGCCAACGTCAAGCCGCCGCCTTGTGACATCCCGGTGGCGCAAACCCGCTCTGCGTCCACTTCGGGCATGTCCATGACGATTTGTGCCAGTTGCGCGGTATCCAGATATACCTGTCGAAAGTGCAGTTTCTCTGCATCGTCGTCAAGTCCCCGGATAATATGGCCGCTGTGGGTGGTGCCGCGTGTGCCGCCGGTATCTTCGGAAAAACCGCCCTGACCGCGCACGTCCAGCGCCGCCACCGAGAAGCCCGCCGCCACATAGCCAAGTTTGTCCTGCCAGTCGCCGGAATGACCGGAGTAACCGTGGAATTGCAGCAGGGCCGGGTGCGGCGTCGCAACTTTCTTCGGGCGCAAGTATTTGGCGTGGATGCGTGCACCGCCAACGCCGGTGAACCAGAGAT
>SKQZ01000168.1 GCA_007118765.1 Candidatus Hydrogenedentota bacterium | reverse complement strand
TGCGGTTAACAATGCTCGGCCTCCTGCTGGCGGCCTTCGGCGGCGCCGTGGCACATTATTTCCTTTTCAGAATGTTGCGTGACCGCGGCTACCGACCGATTCAAGCCATTCTTGACGAGATCGCACTGCGCCCCGGCCTGTTCATCGGCATGCATATCTTCCTCTATGGCCTTTTCTTTCTGGCCATGTATACGTCCATCAACAATCCGCTGGTCACATACCGCATTACCCAGTATATTGAGGCCGTCTTCAGCGAGGGCGGCTTGGGTTACATCGGCGCCGCCTACGCCTCCGGCGACGTTACCATGGCCGCATGGACGACGTTCTACAACAACTACATCGAACAGACACTGGGATTGACTTTCTTGATCTCGCTCATACCCGTTCCGCTCGGGCTTGTAAAGAATATGCTAAGCTTTCTGTTGGTGGGCGGCGCCATGGCGCCGTTGTGGGTGGGCGCGGCCCAAGCGTATGTGTTGCATTGCATCACCATGGTGCTGGAGCTGCAAGGCTATATCGTAGCCTGCTTCGCAATCACCGTCTGGCCCCTGCATTTATTTCGCGGCGCATGGACAGGTCGGCTGGCGGCGGCAACAAAATCCGGGTTGATCATGCTGGGCAGCGCCGCCATTCTGACGGCAGCCATGCTGGGTATTGCCGCAGTATACGAAGCCTTTACGCTGATACGACTGTTGTAGCCCTTTCCAACGTTTTGTTTGTTTTCATTGAAGTGGGAATGCCCTTTCTGGAATACTCATGGTTCAACACATTCTGCTGGAGGGATTTTGCAATGAATGAACGTGAACGTGTAGCGGCCATCATGGCTTATGAAAACTATGACCGCATGCCGGTGGTACATTTTGGTTATTGGACGGATACCTTGGAGAAATGGGTATCGGAAGGACATCTGACCGCTGAGGACATTGCCGGTTGGGCGGACGGGAACCATGTTGATGACCGGCTTTGTGCCAAGATCGGCTGGGACTTTGATTGGGCCACACACTTCACCCCCCACGGATTTCTGTTGCCCGGTTTCGAGCGGCAGGTGCTCGAAACACTGCCCGACGGTTCACAAAAAGTAATGAACCATGACGGGGTGGTCCTGCTTGAAAAGCCGGGCGTGCCTTCCATACCGCCCGAAATTGACCATACCCTCAAAACCCGCGCCGATTGGGAAGAACACTACCTGCATCGTTTGCAGTGGCACGAGTCCCGGGTACTGGATGCGCCGGTTCTCGTGGATGGCAAGCCGGTGCCTTTCAAAGACGGCGGCTTGGCACATCTGAAACAGGACGCTCGCACGACACATTACGGGTTGTTCTGTGGCAGTCTGTTCGGTTCCATCCGCAATGTGGTGGGGGTAACGGGCGCCTCCTACATCTATGCGGAAGATCCCGACTTATTCAAGGAAATCATAGACACCGTAGGCGAGCTGGCCTACCGATGCGTCGCCTTTACCCTTGAACAGGGCGCGCGCTTTGATTTCGGTCATTTCTGGGAAGATATCTGCTTCAAGAACGGCCCCCTTGTTATTCCCTCCGTATTCGATGAATTGGTGGGGCCCCACTACAAACGTATTACCGACTTGCTCTCACAACACAATATCTCGGTAGTGTCGCTGGATTGTGACGGCTGCATTGACGCATTGCTCCCGACATGGTTCAACAACGGCGTCAATACCATGTTCCCCATTGAGATGGGCACGTGGAACGCCAGCATTGCCCCGTGGCGCGAACAGTACGGGCCGGAACTGCGCGGGGTCGGCGGCATGAACAAGAACGTTTTCGCGCGCGATTTTGCTTTGGTGGATGCAGAAATCGAGCGGTTGCGTCCTCTTGTTGATCTGGGCGGCTATATCCCCTGTCCTGACCATCGTATCGCGCCGGATGCCAGTTGGGATAATGTGCGCTATTATTGCGACCGCATGCGACAGGTGTTTGGATAAACCCGTATCCCGTGTGCGTTCTTGACATAAGGGTCTTTTGCCATGACCGCGTCGGACACTAGGTTAACCCCGGCGGAAGAACGGTTCCGTTTGTGGATGTGGATAAGCGTCGGCATGTATTTGCTGGGCTTGCCGTTGTTTCTGCTCTTGGGACGACAAGTAGCGGCCTTCTTGAACGGATTGCCGCGCACACTCATTCAATTGCCGCCGTACCCGCCTGCAGGCACTGGCATGGAGGTTGTCTTCTGGCAAATACTCGGCGTGTCATTGATGGGTATTTTGGGCGTTCTGTGTCTGTATATCGCGTTGGATGTTCGCCGCTATGGCCCGATGATTCATGCACTGCTGTGCGCCAAGTTCATCTCCACCGTGTGTTATGTCGTATTATTTTTGGGTTCGTTTAATTTGGCCTTTCTGGTGGCGGCATTGACAGATGGCGCCATCCTTGCCCTGTCATGGGGATTATGGTTTCTGGCGTCGCCTGCAGACCAACTGCTGGACCCGTGGGAACGTCGCGTCCTTGTTGCCGCGGGCGACACACTGTTCCCCCGGGACGGCGCTTTTCCAGCCGGATATGCCGACGTTGAAGAGCGGTGCATGGCCGATGCAATCCGTTTTCTGACGGCGCACTCGCCGATGGACCGGACGGCCATACGCCTGATGCTCCGGTTTCTTGATCTCCTGCCCATCATGCAATTTCGATTCCGGCGCTTTCACACCATGCCGGCAATGGAGCGGGTGGCGTTCTTTGAACGCCTTGAACACAGTCGTATTGCCCCGTTGCGCCTGATAACAATGGCCATAAAACTTTATATCGTCATCCCCTTCTTCAATCCTCCCGAGTTGGAGCCGGGCATAACGACAGACACCTCGGTATGACGGGAGTTCACCCATGAAAACATATACCAGTCGCGTGGTGGTAGTGGGCACCGGCGCGGGCGGCGCGGTGGCGGCGGCACTCCTTGCGCAGGCCGGGCATGAAGTGCTTGTGCTCGAACAGGGCCGACGCTATGAACCGGAAGACCACGCCGATGTAATCTCCAGCTTCACGCGCATGTACGTGAACGGCGGCGCGACCATCGCGCTCGGAAATCCGCCCATCCCCATTCCCTTGGGCTGCGGCGTGGGCGGCAGTACACTAATAAATTCGAGCACCTGCTTTCGGCCGCCCCGGGAAAAGGTGGAGCACTGGGACTGCGTGGACTGGGAGTTGTTTGAAAAGAGTCTTGTGGCCGTGGAAAAACGCATTCATGCCGTGCCCGTTGACGAATCGCTGCTGGGAGGCAATTATACCGTCTTGAAGCGCGGCTGTGATGCCCTTGGTGTGACCATCAAACCGTTGGTGCATAACCTGGACGGCTGTCAAAAAAGCGGCCGCTGCGCTTTCGGCTGTCCCACGGGCGCAAAACAAAGCACGGACCGCACCTTCATTCCCGACGCACTGGCCGCGGGAGCACAGCTGCTTACGGAACACAAGGTAACCGGCGTATTACAGGAAGACGACAAGATCGCGGGCGTGACGGGACTATGTCCGTCGGGCACTTTTGAAGCACGCGGCGATATCATAGTATTGGCAATGGGCGCGCTTGCAACGCCCGCTTTCTTGCTGCGCCATCGTTTGGCGAACAGCTCCGGGCAGGTAGGTCGGGGGCTGCGCATTCATCCCGCTTCACGAGTGGCGGCGGAGTTCGACGAGGTTGTGGACGGCGACCGTGGTCTGCCGCAGGGCGCGTACATTGATCAGTGGCGCGACCGCGGCATTATGCTGGAAGGAATCAGCCTGCCGCCGGGCCCCTTGTTAAGTGGGCTTCCCGGCGCAGGATACGCTTTCAAGTCGCTGGCCGCACAACGGCGCAACATCGCCACCTTCGGTGTTATGGTAAGCGACACGGGCGCCGGCCATGTGCGACGCGGATACCTGGGAGCGCCGTTTACCGCATTCTATCAACTGACGCAAACGGACGCGGAAGCCCTTCGCTATGGTATGGCACGGCTGGGAGAATTGTATTTTGCCGCAGGCGCCAAACGCCTCTTCACCAACGTCGCGCCCATGCCCGTAGTGCAATCGCAGTCAGAGTTGCAACGGTTCGAGCAAATGCCCGTAAAACCGGGCAGTTTTGAAGTGATGGCGTTTCACCCGACGGGCACCTGCTCCATGAGCGTGCAAGCGAACAAAGGGGTGGTCAACAGTTTCTTGCGCACCTACGATCTGAAAAACCTGTATATTATGGACGGGTCGGTCATTCCGGATGCGCTGGGTGTGAATCCGCAGCTGACCATCATGGGGCTGGCCCACCATGCCACCACATTGCTTTTGGAGCGGCTCTAGCCCGGATATTTCATCAGGTTTCGCCGTGAGCCTGTGAAGATTGCGCCAGAGCAGGTGTTTTGCGCAGGCTGCCGGCTGACAGCGTGTTAGTACACGTCGAAGTCGGCGGGCAAGCAAAGTGCTTGAGATGGCGTAAGATGCGCAGGCGCAACAGGAAGCCGGTGAAATTTGCGGGCTGGATCGGCCTTTTGTTGCGTCTGCCCGTCTTACACCATATCAGGCACACGCTCCTCATGCTCTACCACTCTTCCGTGTCTGTGTTGTTGTCGGTCTTTTTCTTTTTGGAAAAGATGCGGGAGAAGCAAAACACGTTAAGGGCGATAATGGCCACCCATACCGTGCCCATATATATCCATGATGTGAGGGTCATGTGGCCTCCTCCTCTATTTCCGGCTCGATAGGTTCAAAAAATTTGGGATGCGTCTTCCATGCGTACCAGACGCCCCAAACCAGGAACAACGCCACACCCAAAATCATGAGCCGGGCGACCCAAAGGAACGGACGCGATGCCGGGTCCACGCCGCGCATGAGCACTTGGTCAAAGAAACTGTCGTAAAACCACCACACAACAAGTCCGCAAGTAAACACCGGGGTCACATATTTCATGATGTAATAGAAGATGCGCGGCACCTGCAACTCGGCGCCCAGATGCATTTCCTTCCAGCCTTTGTCTATGCCAAATACCCAAGTGAATATGACCGTTTCAATGGCAACAAACAAGACCAGGCCAAACTCGGCCATCCAGTAATCAATCTCGTCCACCATGCCATGATGCATAAACAAAATAATCGGATGCATCAGCAAGAAGATGGCGATGCCCACATAGCACACGCTCTGGCGGCGCGTGAGTTGCAGTTCGTCTTCGAGAAACACCAACAGCGGCGTAAACATGGCCATGGAAGAGGTGAGTCCGGCCAGGAAAAGCAATATGAACCAGAGCGTGCCAAAGAATTGTCCCCAGGGCATTTGTTGAAAGATGACGGGCAACGCGAAAAAGCCGAGCGCAAAAGTGCCTTCGGCGGCAATGGCCTGGGTCTGTGTCACGCCAAAAAAGACCACCGCGGCGGGTATGGCAATGGTGCTGCCCAATATCACTTCCACAAACTCATTGGTACCGCATGAAGCCAACCCGCTGAGCGTAATGTCGTGTTTCTTTTTCAGGTAACTCGCGTAGGTGTGCACCATGCCGAGACCCACGCTGAGGGTAAAGAATATCTGTCCCGTGGCGGCTATCCATACGTCCGAATGGAGCAGCACGGACCAGTCGTCTATACGCCAGATTTGCGCCAGACCATCGCTGATGGTGCGTCCTTCCACCGGCGGCAACGTCAATACGCGTACTGCGAGGATGGCCCCAAGCACCAGCAATGTCGGCATGCAATAGCGCGCTACTATTTCGATGCCCCGCTCAATGCCGCGGCTGAATACGAATACGTTGACCGCAAATGTGATCAGAAAAAACAAATACGCCTGTGGGCTGAAAGAAAAAAAGCCACCGTCCATGCCAAGATAGCTCGAAAACACCTGCCCCATCTCTTCATTACTCGTCTGACCCCAATAGACGCCCGTGGCCGTTTGCCATGCATAGCCCAGCGACCACGACTCTATGTAAATGTAGTATATGCCGACCATGGCGGGCAGCAACACGCCGAAAATACCAAGATACTTGGAAATGCGATTGGACCAGAGCCGATGGAACATGCCGGGGGCGCTGCCGTGGTCAAATCCCCCGCCGTGACGGCCAATGGTCCATTCCATCCACATCAGCGGGATACCCACCAACACCAACGCCAGAAAATAGGGCACCATAAAAGCACCGCCGAAAGGCGCCGCCCTGCCCGGGAAACGCAAAAAGTTGCCCAGTCCCACGGCATTGCCTGCCATGGCCATTATCAATCCAAACCGGGTCGCCCAGCCGTCCGCTCGTCGTTGTGTCATGGACTACTCTCCGTAAAAACTGGTGATTGCCCCTTTTCATGCGTCTATTGCCTCAAGAAAACGCATGAGCAAGAGTATATGCATATCGCTTTCACAGGTCAAGCCGGTAGATCTTCGGTTGTGAAGGCAAGGTCTTCTCAGCGCTGTTATACAATTGCCCTGCTTTTACGTTAAAATGCCTGTAAACTACATGAGGAAATGTGCCCAATGAAGAAATGGCTTGTCATGACAACAGTGGTCCTTGGTTTTGGAGTTGCAGCGTCGGCGGTGGACATCACACCTTATCTCGGCGACAATTGGTACGGCCTGTATTTTAACGGCGAGAAGGTGGGCTACCTGCAAAAGAACGTGACTGTTACGGATGCAGGCGAAATACATGTCATTGAAGACGCCCAGTTCATGGTGACTATGTCCGGCGTGAAACAAGACATGAGTATTTACTCGAAACGCGCATACGCGCCGTCGGGTGAATTGGTACATATCAAGGCGGAAATGAAGGATCCCGCGCAACTGTCCACGTTCCATGCCCAAGTGCGACAGGACGAATTGGTGCTTACAAGCGTGTTGGGCGGCGCCGTACGCGAAGAGGTTTTCCCAAAACCGGCGGAAACATTGACCGACGCCCTCCGTCACGCTATTTGGGTGGAGCAAGAACCACAGCCGGATGATGTTGTCCATTTTTCCGTATTCGAGCCCATGTACCAAAAGGAGGTGTCCGGGATTAGTCGTATTGTGGGAACGGAACAACGGGTATTCAATGGCGTGCTCACACGCGTATACGAGATCCACAGCGTCCTTGACCTGATGGATATCGAATCAACATCCTATGTTACGGAGTGCGGCGTCACGGTGGAAGATGTGGTGGCGGGCGTCTTTACCATGCGCCTTGAACCGAAAGAGGCGGCCAAGGATGTTGATTACAATGTGGACACCATGGTATCGAATGCCGTTATCCTGGAGGCGCCCATCGAAAACCCGCGGCAACGGGACTGGCTGCACCTTGCCTTGCGCGGCCCCTTGCGGGAAACACACCTCATCTCCGACATTCGGCAAACGATGCGGCAGCAGGACGGATATGTCGCCTTTTACGCCGAGAAAACGGACGTAGATGCATTGACCTTGCCTGAATTGCCCATTGAAGACGAGGCATTGGCAAAATACCTGGAACCCGGCACGTATGTTCAGAGCGACGCACCGGAAATCATCGAAAAAGCCCGCGAAATCGTGGGAGATGAGTCCGACCCGTTGCGCATGGCGAAAAAACTCTGCAACTGGACCAGCGCCAATATGCGCAATGTGTTCTCCGCACGCTTGTCGAACGCCTTGGAAGTGTTGGAGAGTATGGAGGGAGACTGCACCGAGCATACGGTGCTGTATGTGGCCTTGGCGCGTGCGGTGGGCCTGCCCGCGAAAAAGATGGCCGGACTCATTTATGTTGAAGGCGAACATCCCGGCTTCTATTTTCATCAATGGGCCGCCGTATGGCTCGGCGACTGGGTGGACGTGGACCCGGCATTCAATCAACTGCCGGTGGATGTAACCCATATTGCCCTCACCGAGGGCGATATGTTTCGGCAGGCGCGCATACTGCCGTTGATTGGCCGCCTTGAAATTGAGGTGATTGACGAACCCTTTACGGAAGACGCGCCGGAAACGGATACCGCGGAAGAAGCGGCTGAGTAAAGCGCATACCCTTCATGACAGATACGAACGCGCATAGGTCGCTGCGGAACAAGGCAGCGCGGATACTGGCGCTCGCGGCGCATCTGGCGGTGGTGTGCCTGATACTGACGGACTTGACGCTCATGTCCGGCGTTGTCGAACAACGCCTGATTCCCGCCCTTTCAGAACGCTTCCTTGGCGCGCGAACCACGGTGTGGTTCGAGGGACGCAACCCGCGTTATGTGCGTGGAGTGCAAATCCAGCAAGCCGATGCCACGCCGCTGTTGCAGATAGATGCCGTGGCCTTAAACTTTCGGCATCAGCGCCTAACCTCATTGCCGCGCCTTGCAACGGTTCGTGTGTGGGGCGTGTGCGTCCATCTTGACGCCACGGATGCCGCCAATCCCAACCATGCTTTTTTGCGACCCTTTTGGGAAAGCGACGCGCCACCACGCGATTTCTCCAACTGGTTGCCGGAGCGCCTGTTCGTGTCGGACATCGCCGTACGGGCGGATACGCCGGACGGGTCGGCTTATGTCAAAGGGCTGCGTCTCACGGCGGACATTGACGCCATGAATGCCTTTGTCATTTCCGTGGACAGCGACCGCGTGCTCGGAGGGTGGCATGACACCACGCCGCTGCCGACCCTCCCGGAGGTAACCGGCACGGCATCCGCCACATTGCAACGCACCGCCGATACCGTAAGCATGAACGCCGACTTGTCGTTACCGGACCTTCTGATGCTGCAAGGCAAGGCCGACGTTGCCTTCTCGCCAACGCCGCAGCTGACGCTGGATATGGATTCCATACGCCTTGATGCGCCTGTGTTCGGCGCGCTGGCCGCGTTCTATGCCCCTGTGGAAACGCGTTTTGAACGCGCGGCCATCGCCCCGTTGCGGTTGCATGCAGCCATGACCGAAAGCGGACCTGTTGTTACGGACGCGCAGTTTGATGCACAGCTGGCAGGGTTGGTGGTGGGCAACACGGAAGCGCCGTGGTATGCGGGCGATTTTCACCTTGCCGCAACGGGATCGCATGAAGCGCATGCCGAAGCACAGTGGACAGCAGCCTTTCATAACGGTCAGCAACTGACAGGGGCCGTGCGAACCAACGACGGCGGCCTTACCCTTGAGGCCGCCCTGAACAACTGGAACCGCACCCATATTGAAGCCTTGTGGCCTG
>SKQZ01000333.1 GCA_007118765.1 Candidatus Hydrogenedentota bacterium | reverse complement strand
TCCCCGCTCCACCAGAATATCAAGGTCGCCTTTAATGGGCTCCAGACACAGCAGACGAACATCTCCGTTGCGTTGTCGGATGAACACATTGCCTTGCGGCCCGTCCACATGGATGGCGCCCTCTTCGGCACTGGCGCGCACGT
Organism: Candidatus Hydrogenedentota bacterium; assembly: GCA_007118765.1. Classification (GTDB taxonomy): domain Bacteria; phylum Hydrogenedentota; class Hydrogenedentia; order Hydrogenedentales; family CAITNO01; genus SLFT01. Next base: position 8,934 of record SKQZ01000333.1, on the reverse strand, counting down.
CGCCATAAACCTGCTCAACACGTATGGCGCCATGACGCGCTTCCAGCTCCACCGGTCCCGAACAGGCGCGCAATTCTATTGAGCCCGCTTCGTTGCGTACATGAACAGCATCTTTGATGTGTTCGAGCACCACGTCGCCCTGCTGCTGCTCAAGACGTACGCCGGCGCCCATGCCCTCTATGGCGGTGGTTCCTGCTTCCGCGGCGATGTGCAACGATAATTCGCGCGGCAGGCGTATATGCATATCCATTCTGTAGTCTTCCGTGCCGTAGAAACCGGCCACATCCTGTGTCAGCCGCGTTTCCACTTGCAGCACATCGTCTGTTGGCGCCAGATGCAATTGCAAGGCGTCAAGGGCATCCATGCCCGCTGCGGCAGAAGGCGCCCAGACAACGCGCGTGGCCTCAATGCGGATTTCTTCCGCGTCAACGCCTTCCACACGTATGTTGCCGGGGATGACACGCAGCTCGATGGCCGTGTGCGCATCAAGAGCAACGGTCTCCAGTTGTGTATCGGTAAAGGCTTTGCGCTCCCCTGCGCCCACGGCATGTTCGTGTTCCTTGCCTTCCACCGCGATGATCACATCGCTGAAGGAGGCATTGATATCAATGTGCTGTCGCGCCTCGGCATTGGGGTGACGCGCCACCAGCTGTGCGCCGCGCAGGGTGCGTGAAACATCCAGGTCTGATTCAAGCCGGCCATAGACAATGACAGCGGAAAGATCAGGCATCATATCCGGCGCCAAGACAACCCGCGCTTTGGCAGTGTCGCACTGAATCGTCAGGCGCACATCCTCGGCGAGACCCGTGATTGTTGTTGCGCCCCGGAAATGGTCCACATTCAAATCGCCCCGGACATCATGAAACTCAGCCACGGCCCCTTGAAACTTGAACTCGCCGCCCTGGTGCAACCCATGCACTTGAACGGGGAAATTTCCCTGTACCCGAGCCCGCGCACTGCCGTGGATGTTGCCAAGCGTGAGGGCGCCATATTGAACATCGGCAACAAGCATGCCGCCAATATCGGACAGTGAAACATCTCCAAAGAACGTGTCCACGACAATGCCTGCGTCACGGGGCACATGCAGGGTATAGTTCACTGACCAGGCGATTTCGCTGCTGCTTTTGATTTCAGGGTATACCGTGCGACATTCCAGGTAATCCTCGCCATGCGCCACGCGAATTTCCACCAGGTTCGCCAGCTGTTCAGCGGCGGATTCCGACGCCGCGCCCGCCACGATTTCAGCGCGAACACGCACCACGCGCTCATCCCATGTGGTCACTTGTATATCGCCAAATTCGCTGGACAATGCAATGAGCGGGCTGCTTCCGGTCGGATAGTTTTCCTCAAAAACCCGTCTGTACTCGAAGGCGGCGCCGGCCTCATCTGCAAGGGGCATGCCGGGGCCGATCAACTCGCCGGTCCGTTGACCGACATAATCCATGCCCCGCGCCACGCCTTCAATGCCGGCTTGAATGCGCTCCAGAAAATCCGCCGAGGCGGCGCTTGTACAAAGCACACATAGGAGCGCACAATACGCCAGTTGTTTGCAGAATATGAATCCCATGGCTTCAGTTTTCATGCCGTTGCCCGACCTATAACTTGCGGTCAAGATACAGATCTCTGAGCCCCTCAAGTTGCTGAGCCATGCTCTGCCGCATTACTTGGTTGGCGCGGAGACAGCCGGGGTTACGTTCAAGCGCGGCGCGGGCCGCGTCCAAATCCCGGTTTAATGATTCGAGGGCGCGCCAATGCCCGTACTCGTAGGGGGAGACCACCCGTTCCTGTTGAGAAGATACGGCGGTGGCAAAGGCCTGAACGTTATCCCGCTTCATATCGTTCGTATCCGAGGCCGCATGGGCGCCTGTATCAGCAGCCGCGTATGCGGGAACAGGCGTCATCTCCGGCGCCACACTGCGCAATGCCGCGCTGTAAGCGACAAACGCAAGCGCTACGGACGCCGCGATACACGTTACCCCTTGAAGCAGGCGCGTACACACTACAGCCGCCGTACTTTTCTCGACGTGCTTCACTTGTGCTTCCTGCGCACGGACAAGAATGCGATGGGTAAGATCCCCCGAGGGCTCCGGCAGCTGCGCAAGGGCCGCCACTTCAAAGGATGCGCGAATCTTTTTGACTTCCCGCGCACACGCAGAACACTCGGAAACATGCGCCGCCAGCAGCGCGGACACCGCCCGGCGGTTGTCCACCAGTGACTCCGCAAACGCAACCAACTGCCGTTGCGTCGGGTGGCCCATCACTGTTGTTGGCTCGGTAAACATGCTGCATGTACTCCGGTTATTCCTGCAAATACTCGCGAAAACGTTCCAAATGGGGGCGCAACCCCCGTTCAGCCCGGACAACCCGCGATTTAATCGTGCCCACGGGGCAGTCCGTTATTTCGGCAATCTCATCATAGGACAAATCCAAAAACCGACGAAACACAAAGGCCTCACGGTAATGCTCCGGCAAACGCTTTAACGCCTCGTTCACCGCGTCGGATATTTCGCTGCGCTTGAACGCCGTTTCAACGCACGCCTTGCTGTCGTGAATGGCGTCCAGCGGCGTGTTGCCCCCTTCCATGCTTTCTGTTTCGTTGTTCCAAAAGGACAAACTGAAAAACTTGGGACGGCGTTTGCGTTGGTCCCATTCCTTGTGAACCTTGTTGGAGGCAATGGCGAAGAGATAGGCCGCAAACTTGCCCCGCGGTTCATACCGGTCAACATTTTTCACCAACGCCAGAAACACATCCTGCGTCAACTCTTCGGCAATGTGTTTGTTTTGCAACATACGATAGATATAGCCGAAGATGCTCCGCTGATAGCGCCGCACCAGCTCTTCAAATGCCGCGCTGCATCCCGACTGATGGGCCAACACCAATGCGTCATCATCCATTTCGCGGACAGACGGTGTCGCGCCCACTTCGGGCAATGCCCGCAGGCGCGGTGTGCCGGATTGTTGCCGCTTCAACGGCATATCGTTCGTATGTGGCGCCATATGCATTAGACTTCCAGTAAAAAAAAACGGTCTATATCATGAAGTAGTATACTCCTATCACCCATAAAGTTTCACATTTCCGAATCAATTCCGTGGAAAACCGAAACATGGCCGTGGCGAGCAAAGCAGTGCCTGAACGGGTCTTTATTCGTTGCACGGCACGGTACGCATCCAGCCGCGCAGTGAATTGACCAGAAATATGTCCGTTGCCTGCCTGATGTCCGCCACACGCACCACGGCCTCTTCAATGTCGCTATTTTCGATCAGGTGGTTACGCATAACGCCCGCGAGCAGTCCGCAGGCCACGGGCGGCGTTATCATTTTTCCGTTTAACGTCACCACAATGTTTGCACGGGTACTTTCGGTGAGCTCATGATCCTGATTCCACAACAGGACGTCGTCCATGCCGGGACGCGCTTTCAATGCCTGCTCATAAACGTCTCGGCAGGTTGTCTTGTGGTAAAGAAACACGTTGTTGTTGTCCACCGGATCGGCGGCGAGAGCGACCCGAACAGGCTTGCTTTCCGGCGCCGGCATTGTTTCAACCTCATAAGCGCCGTCTTGCGCAAGGAGCAATCGCACTTTCCAGCGTCCGGGCGATAATGTTGCGGCAGAAGCAAGGAGCGCTTCGCGCAGGGCGGCCCGGTTCACTGGAAAGTCAAAGTAATCGGCGCTGGCGCAAATCCGGTCCAAGTGCTCTTCCAGCAACCAGTATCCCTTGTCATACAGCAAGGTTTCCAACAGGCGAAACGCGGGCGATGGCATCATGACCGTTTTGGCCTTTGCAATGCATTCCGCATACTCGCCATCGGCATTGGAGTACCATGTGACGCCGCCGCCCACCGGGTAGGTGGCCTGCTCTGTTTCCGTATCCACCGTGAGGGTGCGTATGCCGACGTTAAACGACGCGCGGCGCTCCGGCCCCCACCAGCCGACGGCGCCGCAATATACGCCACGTGGCCGCGCTTCAATTTCGTCAATGATTTGCATGGCCCGTATTTTCGGCGCCCCCGTCACGGAACCGCAGGGGAATAATGCGCTGACAATTTCTGAAAAGGGAGCGTCCGTTTGGGATTCGATGGTGCTGGTCATTTGCCACACGGTAGCATAGCGTTCCACATCGAACAGTGATGTTACCCTTACGGAACCGGTTGTACTGATACGACCCATATCGTTGCGCAGCAAATCAACAATCATGACATTCTCTGCACGGTCTTTTTCACTGTTGCGCAGTTGCGCTTGCGCCGCCGCATCCGCGTTGGGATACAGACCACGCGGACAAGTGCCTTTCATGGGTCGGGCCGTCAACACATCGCCTTCCACCTGGAAAAACAGCTCCGGCGACAGCGACACAACCTTATGGCGCCCCAAATCAAGATAGGCCGCGTGGTTGGTGGGTTGGGCCGCATACAACCGCCAGAACCATTGCAACGCATCACCGGAAAAGCGCGCTGTCAAAGGAAAGGTCAGATTTATCTGATACACGTCGCCCGCGGCGATGTAGTCGCGAATACGCTTAAACTGCCGATGATAAGCGGGGGCCGTCAAGGCAGGTTCCCACCGTACATGTTCCCTGCCCGCATCTGCCGGGGTTGTTGGGCGGCGCGTTGCAGGCTCGCGTCGTTGGTAGACGCCGAACCACAGCAGAGGCACACCAGAAGGCACCGTCGGTTGATTCTCAACACCGGCAAGGGGCAATCCCGCTTCATACGCCAGATAACCCGCCACAAAACGTCCCTGCTCGATGGCGGCATCCACACGGCGTAATGCCTCCGCGAGGGTCTCGGACGCATGACAGACAATCACGGATTCGGGGCGCGTAAATTGCCATGCTTCCCGCGTGGATACGAAAAGCAGGTCGCCGCATGTTTCTGTGTTGCCAGTGGTCATTATGGTGTCAAATCGTCTCCTTACTTGCGCCTGAGGTGGGTCATTCCCGTTGCATTGTAACGAATAATCACGTGTTGCCGGTAAAGTGTTTCCCGACACCTCCTCAAAGGCGGACACCCCCTGGGGAGTTAACCCGGATATTTCATCAGGTTTTGTCGTGAGCCTGTGAAGATTGCGCCAGAGCAGGTGTTTTGCGCAGGCCGCCGGCTGACAGCGTGTTATTACACGTCGAAGTCGGCAGGCAAGCAAAGTGCCTGATATGGTGTAAGATTCGTAGGCGCAACAGAAATCTTGTGAAATATCCGGGTTAGCCTGCGCCGGAAAATTCTATTTCCACAGCCGATTTTGCTATCATAGTGACCATGCGAGATTGAAGATTGGAGGTGTATCATGAAACAGGTTTTGATTCCCTTGGCGCCGGGATGCGAAGAAATGGAAGCGGTGACACTCATTGATATTCTGCGCCGCGGAGAAATTGACGTGGTCACCGCCGGCCTCACCGATGCGCCGCTAACGGCCAGCCGCGGTGTTGTACTTGTGGCGGACACAACACTGGACAATGCGATGGCGGAGGACCGCTGCGACATGGTGTTGATCCCCGGCGGCATGGGCGGCGCGACCGCGCTGGCGGAGCACAAACAATTTCTGGCATACCTTAAACAGGTCCATGAGTCCGGTCGGCATGTTGGGGCGATTTGCGCAGCACCCATGATACTGGGCAAGGCGGGGCTGCTGGATAACCGCACCTTTACCGCCTATCCGGGGGTGGTGGATGCAACGCAGTTTTCCAACGCGACGAACACCGGCAATGCGGTTGAAATGGACGGACGCATATTTACGTCCCGCGGACCGGGCACTGCACTGGACTTCGCCCTTGCCGTTCTTGAAGCGCTGGCGGGCGAAGGCACACGCAATACCGTGGAGGAACAACTGACACGTTGCTAATCACATCGCGGCTTATTCATTGGGATATTATGCGATAAACAGTTGACTTAACGTCGCTTATGAGTTGATAATAGGAGTAATGGCAAATTTGCAGAATACCTGTCGTTACCAAGCGGAGAGGTGTTGGCAGGTTGAGTGTGTTTTTTTGTATGGGTCTGGTGTAGAATATACCAAGCGGTCGTAAAGGCCCCACTGGGAAAATTCTTGACAACTGCGTGGAAAACTGGCATTATGGTATGATAGTAAGGCAACAAGAGCCGCCATGAAGGTGGGACGTTGTATCTGGATAGGAATGTAATGTCGTTTAAGCGCAAGGAGTGCTTTATATCATGAAGAGTATGCGAAGGCCTTTGGGCGCCATCATTGTCGCGGCACTGTTGGGTATCGGTTTGTTGGGGTGTCCGCCCGACGTGGGTATGCACTTGCTGGTGTCCACAGACACGCTTGATTTCGGCATGGACCAGGAAGAGCTCCGGCTCCGTGTGCACAAGACATACACAGGCGCTGTTATGGAACCGCTTGTTGTAACGGCAGATGACGCGTGGGTGCTCCCCCAGAATTGTCTTGACGTCGCCGACAACTGCATCAGCCGCGGTCCGGACGATGCCATTCGGATACCGGTGCGCATTGACCGCAGCAAGCTGGCGCTCGGTATCAACGAAAGCAGCATCCGGCTGCGCTCCAAGCGTTCTTCAGATGTCGTGGTAACCGTGATTGCGGAAGAAATACTGCAGGCAGATTTCCGGGCAAAATCACGCTCCGTGGGGTTGGGGCAGCCGGCGGAATTTTTGGATATGAGTACGGGCAAAGATGAGGCGGGAACGATTGAGAGTTGGCTGTGGGACTTTGGCGACGGGGCGATTTCCACACGACGCAATCCTTCACACTTGTATTCCGCACCCGGGCGATACGACGTGTCGCTTACCGTCACCACGGACAATAATATCGTGCGGACAACGGTGAAGCCCAGATATGTAGAAGTGAAACAACCGGCCAACGAGGTTAATTTTGTGGCCTCAAAAACCAATGTGGACGTAAACGAAGCGATTACTTTCAAAGACGTTTCCACCATTGAAGATACGCCGGTATTGGCGCGGAAGTGGGATTTTGGCGACGGCAATACCTCCGTCGCAACGACGCCAACACATCGTTATGCCGAGCCGGGCGTATACACGGTTTCACTGACCATTACCACAAGTGTTGGCGATATGACGGCCAAGAAAGATAATTATATTGTGGTGCGTTCCGCAGGCGCACTTCGCGCCAACTTCACTTTCGATACAAGTGGCGGCGCCATGCCCTATGTGGATGAGACGGTACAGTTCTTTGATCTGTCGGAAGCAGGCCGCGGCGAGATCACATCGTGGGAGTGGGATTTTGGCGACGGCAGTTCAAGTGTTGAACAAAATCCAAGACACCGCTTCCGGAATATCGGCACCTATACGGTGACCCTCACCGTTGCCTCCGATTTCGGCTCGGACAGTACCGAAAGGACCCTCACGGTTACGTACCGTCCGCCGGTGGCTGATTTTCTGGCCGAGCCTGAAGAACAGTGGATAAACACGCCCATTCTCTTTGCCGACCGCTCTGTGGCGGGCTACGCCGAAATTATTTCCTGGGAATGGGATTTCGGCGACGGCAACACCTCCACCGACCAGAACCCTGTTCACGCCTATACCGCAGCCGGCACGTACACCGTACGCCTGACAGTCACGGCGGACGACACCGAGGACAGCAGCGATACCCTTACCAAGCGCGATTATATCCATATTCGAGGCCTGCCGGATCCACCCGATCCGCGCTTCTCTTATGTGCCGCGTCTGGCGTTGGTGGATGAACGCGTCACTTTCGATGCCAGTGACACAACTATCACGGATGAGCCCATTCTTGTGTATGCGTGGGACCTTGGCGACGGCTCCGAAATGAAAACGGGCCGCACCACATCGCATTTCTATACAGAGCCGGGCCGCTACACGGTAACACTAACGGTGGTGACGGAATCCACCAGCAACGACGATCCTCCCGGCATATCACAGTCTCGCAACATCGTGGTTGACCGCGCCCCCTCGCCTGCATTCACTGTGGATCCGACAGAAGGCTACACGTACATAGACCAGATAATCTTCCAGGGCGTGGCGCAATTGCCGGATGCACAGCCCATACGACAATATCTGTGGGACTTTGGCGATGACAACACAAGCAACGAACCGGCGCCGATTCATTTATATGAAGCGGAAGGCCAGTACCGTGCAAACTTGACCGTGTCTTTCCGCCATACCGCCTCGCGCACCGCCGACCCGGACTTGGAGCGGACAGCGTCCCGGTCCATCACGATTAAACCCTCCATTTATGACTACGTGCAAGCAGACGACGGCTGCTATTTCTACTCGAACCCATACGAAGAACCCATCATGCTGGGCGGCCAACAGGTGGCAACCGCGTACCTCATATATCGGCTGTCATCACAATGCTGGAACCCGGACGATTCCGTAAGCGGCGAATGGCAACGCTGGGTACATCCCGTTACCATTATCGATCCCCTGCCGCAATTTAAGCGCAGTGACACGGCCATGTTGTTTATTGACGGCGGCAGCCGCAATTCAGGGCCGGCGCCGGATTTCGCGCAGATTGCCATCCTCACGGGAACCACCGTGGTACATCTCAAGAATGTCCCGAGCCAGCCCATTGTCTTCCGTGAGGAAGTCATCCGAGCGGGCGAAGATGATAACTTTTCGGGCCAAAACTTCATTCTGCGTCGCCGCACCGAAGACGAAATCATCGCCTACTCCTATGACAAGTATCTGGAATCGTATGCGGCAACGGGCGGCCGACCCAATTATGAATGGCCGTTATTGTTCCCCATGGCCAAATCTGCCGTGAAAGCCATGGACATGACGGAGGAAATACTCGGCGAAGACGCCATTGCGGACTTTGTTGTCGCGGGCGCCTCCAAACGCGGCTGGACTACCTGGCTGACCGCCGCAGTAGACCCGCGTGTCAAGGCAATCGCGCCCATGGTCATCAATGTGCTGAATATGAAACCGCATTTGGAACACCACCGCGCTGCGTACGGGTATTGGTCGCCGGCCATCTATGATTACG
>SKQZ01000097.1 GCA_007118765.1 Candidatus Hydrogenedentota bacterium | reverse complement strand
CTTTGTGCAGGTCGCCGGATGACAGCGTGTTAAGACACGTCGAAGTCGGCGGGCAAGCAAAGTGCTTGAGATGGCGTAAGATGCGCGGGCGTAACAGAAAACCGGTGAAATATCGGGGCTAGCCGCTTTAGCGGTATGTATGCTATCATTAGCATTATGGAGCACAAACAACCCGGAACGCAGGAGAATGTCGCCATGAGAACTACTACTGTTAATGCGTACACCATGATCGCTGGCTTGGGCTTACTGACAAAAAAACATTGTTGTTTTGGCGTTTTCATGGTGGCGCTCTTATTTGCCGGGCTTGCCCAGGGGCACCCGTCGGGGATACGTTTCGACGGCGAGGAAAGCTATGTTGAGGTGAGCGAGGCGGCGGCGTGTGTGCCCGGGGAAAACAGTTTTACCATCGAACTCTGGGTCAAGACAAGCACGCACGCACAAGGCTGGAACCTGCCGCTGGAGTGGCCGGGCGGCGACCGACTCTATGTAGGGCACAACGTGGGGGAGGGCTGGAACTTTGCCATGGCGAGTAATGGCAGGCGAACCGATACCAACGGCGATGCGTGGATAGCGGATATTTCCGGGCGATGGTTGTTCGTGCAGGCCGTGTTGTCTCGCGAAACAAACGAACAAACGCTGCGCGTGTATGACCGTGACAAGGATACATGGCACGAAGCGACCGTGTCCCCTGCATCGGGTCAGAGCCAACCCGAAGGCCCGTTGTTTATCCCTTCCCATCCGGAACAATACCCGTTTGAGGGGGTGCTGCGGGAAGTGCGGTTCTGGCACACGGCGCGTACCCGTACGGATGCCATGCGGGACATGCACAGCGGAGTCGTCGGCGATGAGACCGGGCTTGTCGGGTGCTGGCTGTATGCGGTGGACGAAGACAATCGTATCGCGGATATTACGGCCAACGCGAACCATGGCGCTGCTGTGGGCGGCGATGCGGTACTGTTGGTTTTCGCGAAAGACCTTGAGGATATGCCCGTGGCGCTTGGACGCACTGCCACGGTGGGCCCGGTGGTGTTGTGGGACCCGCAACGCCCATTTGTCTACACATGGCAGTTGGACGGCGATCCTGTTCCGGGTGCTGTCGAGACAGACGAAAACACCCTCTCTATCCCGTCGGTTGACAAAGGGAATGCCGGAGACTATCAAGTAATTGTCACCGACCCCGAAACGGGCGCATCCTATGAATCCCGTGTCGCGTCGGTGTACCTGGCCCCGGAAGATTGGCCGTTTTGGCGGTATGACGCGGCCCGTACCTCGCGGACGCCCGTGTTGCCGGAGGAAGACCTTCACGTGGCGTGGGTGCGCGAATTGCCGCAACCCCAACGGGCATGGCGCCCGCAACATGATGACCGGGGAAAACTGGACTTTGATGTGTCCTATTCGCCCGTGGTGAAGGGTGATCGCATTTTTGTGCCGTCCAATGTTACCGACAGTGTCACCGCCTACTGCATTTATGATGGCACAGAACTCTGGCGGACTTATGCCGACGGGCCGGTGCGTCTTGCTCCGGCGACATGGGAAGACCGGGTCTATTTTATTGCTGATGACGGCTATTTGTATTGCGTGGATGGGACGGACGGTTCACTGGTGTGGAAGTTTCAGGGCGGGCCCACGGACGAACGGCTCTTGGGCAATGAACGCATTATCAGCTTTTGGGCGGCCCGTGGCGGTCCTGTCATTAAAGACGGCATTGTGTATTTTGCGGCGGGCATTTGGCCTTTGCACGGCGTCTTTATCTATGCTCTTGACGCTGAGCGCGGCGATATCGTGTGGGTGAATGATACCACCAGTTCCATGTATGTACGGTTGCCCCACGGCGGCGCAACAGGCATTGGCAGCATCGCGCCGCAGGGATATATCGCCGCCACGGAAGACCAGCTGGTGGTAGCGGGAGGGAGGACGCCGCCTGCGATCCTGAACCGGCATACCGGCAAAGTGGAACACATGGCATTGCGTGCCAAACCGGAGGGCCATTACGCGGTGCATGGCGATGGCATGGGACATCGGCGCAACGAAGCCTTGGCACAGCGGGTGCAAGAACTTCAAGGCTACTTGGATGGGCCGGTCTTCAATAAGTTGGTCGCCCATGAACGCGTGTTTGTGACTACCGAAAGAGGCACGTTGTATTGTTTTGCATCGGATACTGCCACGCCGCTGCGACACGCTCACAAGCCGGCGGCATTAAAAGCACGTAGTACGGACTGGGCGCCTGTGGCGCATTATTTGTTGGATGCCCTCGGGGAAGATGAAGGGTACGCCTTGTTGTTGGGGGCGGGTTCAGGCGACCTGCTCCGGGAATTGCTCTATCGCAGTAGCCTGCATGTGGTGGTGGCGGAGCCTTCGTCGGAGCGCGTACGGACGTTGCGTGATGAATTGGCTGCCGCCGATTTGTATGGACGCCGTGCGGCAGTGATTCAAGCGGAACCCGCCACGTTTGCTGTGCAGCCTTATTTGTTCAGCATTGTGGCGAGCGAAGATGTTGAGGCTGCGGGGTTGACGGCCGACGACGCTGCGATGGCCCATATTTTGGAGCGGCTGCGCCCCTACGGCGGCGTGGCGTATCTCGGCGCCCGGCAACATACTGAGGCGCTTTTGGACGCCGCCGTGGCCGCCAATGTCGATCAAGTGGCGGCGGAAGTGCGGGACGGGCATTTGTTTGCGCGGCGTACGGGTCCGCTTACCGGCGCGGGCGCATGGACGCATCAGTATTCGGATGCCGCAAACACCAACTTCTCGCCCGATAACATCGCACGTGCGCCGCTGGGTCTTCTGTGGTTTGGCGGGCCGTGCAATGCCAACATTTTGCCGCGCCATGGTCATGGTCCGTTGCCGCAGGTGGCGGCGGGGCGCACGATTCTACCCGGCACGGATACCCTCAGCGCCCGCTGCGTCTATACCGGGCGCGAAGTATGGGAGCGCATGTTCCCCGGGCTGGGACATCCGTTTACTGATTTGACGCTGGAACAGCGGTTTGAGCGCGGGATTAGAGTGCACATGCATCATGGCACGGGCATTGGCGCCAACAAACTCGGCAGTCCTTTTGTGTCGTTGCCGGATGCGGTATATGTGCGTTATCGGACACGCATTCACAAACTGGCGCCCGAATCGGGCGAATCGCAGGCCGTTTTCCAACTGCCCGTTGATCCCGAACACGAGGGACATCCCGATTGGGGTTACCTGAGCGTGTCCGACGGGGTCATCATTACCACTGTCGTCCCTCAAGTGTTTCAGGAAAGCGGCTATGCTGAGGTTTATGAGACCATGGCGGACCTGAAGCGCGAGGGATGGGACAGCACATCAAGTGAAGTGCTGGTGGCGTTGGATGCCGCCGACGGCGATGTGCTCTGGACGCGGGAAGCCGGGACCGGATACCGCCACAACGCCATTGTGGCGGGGGGAGATAGGGTTTTTGCCATTGACGGCTTGTCCGAAGATGCAATGGCCCGATTGCGGAGGCGCGGCCATGAACCGAAGGGCGCCGTGCTGATGGCTCTTGACCCGCGCACCGGCACGCCGATATGGACGGTGGACGACAACGTGTTTGGCACATGGCTGGGTTATTCGGCGCACCATGATTTACTGTTGATGGGCGGCCGTCCCGGCGGACTCCGTTTTCTTGACGATGAGCCGGGCGAGCGTATCGCGGTATACCAGGGTGACACCGGCACATTGGTATGGGAGAAAACGTTGCCCGCATACTGGGGGCCGTTGGCCATTGGAGATGATGTGATTTATATGGCGCCCGCGGACCGTTCCGGTGCGGGGCGCGCAATGGACCTCATGACCGGCGAGCAGATCAAGCGGGCCCGATATGACACAGAGGAGGCGGTGGAATGGACGTATCGCCGTCGCTATGGATGTAACAGTCATAATGTCAGCGCAAACCTGATTACGTTTCGTTCGGGCGCCGCGGCCTACTATGATTTGGAATATGACTCGGGCACGGGCTTCTTTGGCGGAATCCGTTCCGGTTGCACCAATAACGTGGTGGTTGCCGATGGCGTCGTCAATGTGCCTGACTACACGCGCACATGCTCGTGCAGCTATCAACATCAGACATCCGTCGCTTTGATCCATATGCCGGAAATGTCCAGCCTTGAAGCGTGGACCACCTATGACGCCGCGCCGCCCGAGCCCCGGGGACATGGCATTAACTTCGGCGCGCCGGGAAGGCGGGTTGACCGTGTCGCAGACCGTGTGTGGCACAATGCCGATGGCACGCACCGCCGCCATCCCGCTGCCATCAGGGAATCGGAAGGCAGCCATGACTGGGTGCTCGCTTCGAATCTGGAGGTCACCGGCGAAGACGGCCCCATAGAAATAACCGACCTGCTCCCGGAAACGTATGTTGTTCGCCTGCACTTCGCAGAGCTGACGGCGGATGTCCAGGCGGGGGACCGTGTGTTTGATGTGTTTGTCAATGATGAAAAGGTGTTGGATTCATTTGATATTGTTGCCGACGCAGGCGGCGCTTTCCGGGGAGTTGTCAAAGAGTTTGCCGTGGAGAATGAAGCGGCGTTGCGCGTACAGTTACAGCAAACGGCAACCGCAACCTTGGCACCGTGCATCAGTGGCATTGAAGTGTATGTTCAGGACGTGGCGCTTGCGGCGCATAACCGATAGTACCTCTTCGTTCAGGTCGCTGCCGGCGACAAAATGCGGCGTGCATGGGACGGGAGCATTTCCGGTGACCGTGTTGTGGCCTGTCCAACGACAAAAACAAGGGAGCTCCGTATGAAACAGAAGACGATTGGTGTGATTGGCGGGGGACTGGGCGGTTTGTCCGCAGCAATATCGCTCGCACACAACCCGGCCCATAAGGTTATCCTGCTGGAAAAGAATGCACACTTGGGCGGCAAACTGAATGTGGTTTCCAAGGACGGATTCACTTTTGATCTGGGCCCTTCCATTCTTACCATGCCCCATCTGTTTGAGCAATTGTTTGCCATGCACAATCGGAAGATGGCGGATTATGTGGCAATCGAGCCGGTGCGGCCCCATTGGCGCAACTTTTTCGAGGACGGAAAAATTGTTGACCTCACCGCCGACCCCGGAGAAATGACTGGGGAGCCGTCGTGCCTTACGGATGAGGAGGTTGAAGAACTCCGGGGCTTCTTGCGCTATTCCCAACAGTTGTATCAGTTTTCGGATCAGACGTATTTTCAGAATCAAAGCGAAAAGACGCTGGATGTGCTCAAATACTACAATCCGTTGAAAATACTGCGTGATTGTGATTTTTTCTCCACCATGGACGACGGGGTACGCAAACGAATTCACAACCCCTATCTGATTGACATCTTGAATTACTTTGCAAAGTACGTGGGGTCTTCGCCCTATGATGCACCGGCCATCCTGAACTTGTTGCCCTATATTCAATGGGAGTTTGATTTATGGTACGTGCAGGGCGGCATGTACAATCTGGCCCGTGGGCTGGAACGGTTGATTCACGATCTTGGCATTGAGGTGCGCAAGGACACAGAAGTCACGGAGATGCAGCGGGAAGGCGATGTCATAACGGCACTGGTGCTGCAAGACGGAAGCAAGGTTGTCGTGGACCTTGTGGTGTCGAATATGGAGGTGATTCCATTTTACGAGCGTATATCACGCGAACCGAATGCGCGTATCGAACCGTATCGCAAAAAGTACGGGCCGGCCTGTTCCGGTTTTGCCCTGCATCTGGGGGTAAACCGGCAGTATGACATATTGCGTCACCATAACTTCTTCTATTCAAAGAATCCACAAAAGCAGTTTCACAGTATCTTCCACGCAAAAACGCTGTATGACGATCCGTGCATATATTTGGTGGCGCCCATGAAAACAGACCCTGCGCAAGGGCCCGAAGGGTGCGAGGTGATTAAGATACTGCCCCATATACCGGTGCTCGACAAAGATACGCCCTTCACGGACCATGACTATGCCCAATACAAAGAGGCGGTGTTAAGCAAATTGGAGCGAATGGGTCTTGAGGGCCTGCGCGCATCCATTGTGACGGAAGAACTCTGGACACCGGCCACAATTCAGGCACACTACTATTCCAATCAGGGGGCAATATACGGCATTGTCTCCGATAAAAAGAAGAACAAGGGCTTCAAAACGCCCAAACACAGCGCATTCTACCACAACCTTTATTTTGTGGGGGGCAGTGTAAATCCCGGGGGCGGCATGCCCATGGTGGTACTGTCCGGGCAACAAGTCGTGGACCAAATCTACCAGAACAAACGGTTTATGGCCCTGTAACCACACAAAGTTGCCTGCGCTCATATAATTGTGTGCGACGAATAAATATTTATGAAAAAGCAATAAAGGATTAAAAGCGATGCATACAGCACTGGTCTTTGCACCACATGCGGATGATGCCGCAGCCTTCTGTGGTGGGACATTGGCGAAGCTCGCGGATGCCGGGTGGCGCGTGGTAGTGGTGCGCGTGACGGATGATGCACGGGACTCCGTAGGGCTGACCTGTGAGGAGACGGTACGCCGCAATACGGAAGAGCTCAAAACTGCCGCGGCGATTATGGGCATTGCCGACATTATGGAGTTGGGCTTTCCGACCGACTCATTGGCAGACGTGCCGGAGACCGCCCTGCGCGAACGATTTGTTTATGCCCTCCGCAAGTACCAACCCTATGCGGTCTTTACCTTTGATCCCTTTGCGCCGAGTGAGGGCAACCGGGACCACGTTTGTGTGGCCCAGGCGGTTGAGGAAGCGTTTTGGGTGTCCTGTTTCGACCTGCACCATCCCGAACACTTTCAGGAGGGGCTTGCGCCTTTTGCCGTATGTGAGCGCTGGTATTTCGGACGGCCCGTATCCGACCAGAATCATGTGGAGGACATCACGGACTTTTTCGAGAAACGTGTGGCGGCACTGGCGGCTCACCGCACCATGATGCAAAACACCTTGAATCAGCTGCTGCTTCAGTTGCGCACCTTTGGCCGCCGGGCGCCCATGTTGGAAGCGGCCATGGCCGACGATCTGACGCCGTTGGTTGCGGCTGTTCTGCATGAACAGACAACGGCGGTGGCTGCGGCTGCGGGGTTGCCGCCCGACAGCAAAGGAGAGGCCTATCGGGTGGTACGTTTCGGGGACATGGAGGATATGGTGGAACAGTTAAGCGAGCCTTTGCCCGATATGCCGGATGCACACTAAGCCAATCTGTACGCGCTTTCCGCACGTCAACCATCGGTTGCGTCCGTATCGTCATCATGCGCTTCCGACTTGGGGTGCAGCATGTCTTTCAACCCTTCAAACGCATGATGTCCCAGCGAGGGCTCCGTTTTAAGGGTTGTGGCGTCTTCTGCGTACAGGCCGCGTTGTTCGTACGTGCCATGCGCATCATCGTGGCAGTACAAACACAGCAGCGCCCAGTTGCTGCCGTCAGGGGGATTGTTGAAGTGGTTGTTGTCTTTGTGATGTACCGTCAGCTCCCGCAGGCGTTTCCCGGAGAACTCCCGGCCGCATCGTTCGCACACGTGGGGGAACAGTTTGAGGGCTTGTTCGCGATACGTGTGGGCCTGTTCCGCCTGTTTTTGTTTCAAGGATGCAATCACCTGTTTCTTGCGCTGTGCATCAATGGGTTGGTTGCGTCTGGCCATGATTCCTCTCTCGTGCTTGTGTCGGTTGCAATAGTATTGTAACAGCATACCAACTGCTCCTGCGGTGAAACATTTCTTTGCCGGGGGACTATTCCGGATGGATCCGCACCATACACGACGTGGCGTGCCGGTTCACCTTGTGATATAGTGAATTTCAATGCTAACATGAATGCGTGCCCCGCGGATACGGTGTTCGGTTGCTGTGATTATCCGCAATGACACGTTCAATTTCAACCGGTGTGTTTGACAGAAAACAGGAAAGGAATCCCCATGAAGTTTGCGACGGAGTACATGGAATTCGACACACGCACGAAGCGTGAGTATATTAACATCACGTCGGATGTTGAGGCGGTGGTGCAGAAGAGCGGCATCCGCGAAGGCATGGTATTGGTAAGCGCCATGCATATAACGGCCGGCGTTTATGTAAACGACGCGGAAAACGGACTGATCCGGGATATTGATGAGTGGCTTGAAGGGCTGGCGCCCTATCGCGACGATTACAGACATCATGGCACCGGCGAGACCAACGGCGACGCGCATCTCAAAAGCATGATCGTCCACCATGAAGTGATTGTCCCCATCACCGACGGGCGGCTTGATTTGGGCCCGTGGCAACAGGTGTATTACGCAGAGTTTGACGGGATGCGCCGCAAACGTCTTGTAATCAAGGCGATGGGGGAGTGATGCGGCAAGCGGCGTTTGCGTTGTCTTGCGGATAAACACTACAATTACCAAACCCCTATGGTTATGTGTCAAGAGTGGCAGGCCCGTGCGTTCACATAGGCAACGCTTGGGTATGCCGAATCATCCAGAGCAGAAAGGTCGTCATGAGCAGGAAAGTACGTGTTGGAATAATTGGTTGTGGTCAAATTTCACTGTTTTTGCATGGGCCGGATTATGTGTGCAGCCCTGATGCAGAACTGGTTGCCGTATGCGATACTGTGAAAAGCAAAGCCCGCGCACTGGCGGACCGCTTGGCGCCGGAGGCCATGGTCTTTTCGGATCATAAGGAAATGTTAAAGAAGGCCGGGGTGGAAGCGGTTTCCGTGTGTCTGCCGAATCATTTGCATGCGTCGGTTACCATTGATGCACTGAAAGCGGGCTGCAACGTGATGGTAGAAAAGCCCATGGCGGCAAGTCTCGCAGAGGCAAAGAAGATGCTGAACGCGGCGGAAAAGGCCGACAAACTGTTGCTGGTGAATCAGAGTCAGCGGTTGTTCCCGGCCCATGTGAAGGCCAAAGAGGTGATGGACAGCGGCATCATGGGCAAAGTACTGCATATTACCGCCATGTTCGGTCATGCCGGACCGGAGTATTGGAGCCCCACCGGCAAATGGTTTTTCAAAAAGAAGGAGGCGCGTTTCGGTGCGATGGCCGATTTGGGCGTCCACAAGGCGGACTTGTTGCGGTATCTCACCGGCAAGGAAGTGGCGGAGGTAGGCGCCTTTTACGAGCGGCTTGAAAAAGCGCG
>SKQZ01000164.1 GCA_007118765.1 Candidatus Hydrogenedentota bacterium | reverse complement strand
GTGCTTTGCGCAGGCCGCCGGCTGACAGCGTGTTAAGACACGTCGAAGTCGGCGGGCAAGCAAAGTGCCTGATATGGTGTAAGATTCGCAGGCGCAACAGAAATCTTGTGAAATATGCGGGCTAGGGAACGTTCGCAGCATTGCGATTGTTTTGTTGTTGCAGTGTTTTTACCCGAGGAGATTGAAAGACGACATGAACAACAAGCATGGATTGTTTGCGCTTACCATGGGCGCTTTCCAGGAAGCGGACGGCTATCGCTTTCGCGTGTGGGCGCCGCATGCACGGGAAGTGTATGTGGTGGGCACGTTCAATGCGTATTCGGATACGCAGCACCCGCTCGAGCGCGAGGAGGACGGCTGCTGGACCACGGTGGTGGCGGGGGTGCAGCCGGGCGCTCGATACCGGTATCACATTGTGACGGAAACAGACCGTTTGTCGCGGTTGGATCCGTACAGTTTGGACGCCAGCCATTCCGACGGGGACACCATCATTCCGGACATGACATTTGAGTGGGACGACGTTTCCTTTTCGCTGCCGCCGCAAAACCGGATGGTGATCTATGAAATGCACATGGGCACCTTTACCCGGGGCGAGGGCGACACGCCGGGTTCCATCGAAAATGCGATAGAGAAGCTGGATTATTTGCAGACGCTGGGCGTAAACGTGCTGGAACTGATGCCCATCATGGAGTTTGCCGGGAGTTATTCATGGGGCTACAATCCGTCGCTGATATATGCCATTGAAAGCGCCTATGGTTCCATGACGGATTTCAAGCGGTTTGTTCATGCGGCGCATGCCCGGGGCATGGCCGTTATTCTGGACAAGGTATACAATCACTTTGGCCCGGACGACCTGCATTTGTGGCGTTTTGACGGCTGGCATGAGAACGACAAGGGCGGCATTTACTTTTACAATGATGCGCGCAGCCAAACGCCGTGGGGCGATACGCGCCCTGATTATGGCCGTCCGGAAGTGCGCCGGTATATCCGCGAAAATGTTTTGTACTGGTTGTCTGAATATCGGGTGGACGGATTCCGATGGGATGCCGTCGCCTATATCCGCAATATCTTTGGACATGATGGCGACACGGAAAACGACCTGCCAGACGGCTGGTCGTTAATACAAGAGGTCAACAGCGCCATGCGCGACCTGAACCCCGACGCCATTGCCATTGCGGAAGACCTGCGCAAGAATCCGGCCATCACCACGGATGTCGCCGACGGCGGCGCGGGGTTTGACGCACAGTGGGACGCGGCTTTTGTGCATGTGGTGCGCGCAGCGCTGGTGGATGCCGCGGACGAGAAACGAAACATGGACACCGTGCGCGACGCGCTGTTGCACGGGACCGACCGCGACGTGTTTGAGCGGGTTGTTTATACCGAGTCGCACGATGAGGTGGCGAACGGCAAGGCACGGCTCCCGGAGGAGGTGGATCCCGGCAAGGCATCGTCCTGGGCGGCGCGCAAAAAGTCCGGACTGGGCGCGGCGCTGGTATTCACCTGTCCGGGCATCCCAATGATTTTTCAGGGGCAGGAGTTTCTCGAGGACGACTGGTTCCATGATCAGGACCCGCTGGACTGGTCCAAGCACAAGCGCTTTGCGGGCATCTGGCAGTTGTATCAGGATCTCATCGCCCTGCGTCTTGGCCGGCGCGAAAACGTTGCCGGGCTGTGCGGGCAGGGTGTGGATGTTTTTCATGTGGACGATGCCCATAATATGATCGCCTATCACCGTTGGGATGAAGGCGGTCCCGGCGACAGCGTGGTGACGGTGGCAAATTTCAGCGCCGAAACACGGGAGGCATACGAAATCGCTTTTCCCGCGGCGGGCACATGGAACGTCCGGTTCAACAGCGACAGCACCGCCTATGACGCCGAATTCGGCGATGTGGGCGCTGCGCACATACAGGCGGCAATGGTGGAAGACGACGCCGGAACATGGCCGCGCGCCCACATTGACATCGCCCCGTACAGTGCCATTATCTTGTCGCAAGACCGGGATAACGCATCACACCGCGAACCCCGATAACTGCGGTTGGAACGGAAGAAGAAAGGAAGATCATGTACACAGCCCTTGTGCTTGCCGCAGGGCATGGCCGCGGCGCATGGCCCTATGGCGGCGTGCGTCAGAAAACCACCCTGCCCGTGGCGCAAACGCCAATGGTGCGCCGTCTTGTATTGCAATTGAAAGCGGTTGGCGTTAATGATATTGTTGTTGTCGTTGGGTGTGGCGAGGGGGCCGTGCGTGCGTGCCTCGCTGATATTGCGGGGCTGTGTTTCGTGCGGCAAGCGTCCCCTTCAGGCTGTGGCGACGGCGTGTTGACGGGCTTGCCCAAGGCAACCGGCGAGCGCGTTCTGGTTTGCTGCGGCGATGTGGTGACCAGCCGCGAAGCGTTGCAGGCATTGATCACGGCCGACACTACGGCAGACGCGGAAGCCACGTTGTTGGGCGCGCCCCATGTGCCCGGGCTGGCGGTCTGGGAAAGCATTGATACGGACGGCTCGGGCGCGGTACACGGCGTTTGGAACAAGGGCGACGTTCAGTCGCCCCGTTTTGCCGGCATGGTGGCGGGCGATGCCGCCCTGTTGCAACGTCATCTTGAACAAAGTCCCGGCTATGTGGACAACGTGGGCGTGGGCGCCATGACCCCGTCGGAGAACAGTCTGCCCGCCGCGCTCAACCGCATGTGCCGTGCGGGCCACGCCCTTCGTTGTGTTGTCACCGACGCGTATGTCGTGGACGTCAACCGCCCCTGGGACCTTGTGGAAGCCAACCGCGTGGTAAACCGCGCCTTCTTCGCCGCGAACGAAGGCGTGGTACTTGGCAAAGGGGCCTCCATAGACGACAGCGCCCATATCCCCGGCGATGCCACCGTGCATCTGGGCGAAAACGCGCACATTGGCCGGGGCGTTATTGTTCACGGCGATGTGGTGTTGGGGCCGGGGGCGCGGGCTGTTGACGGCGCGATCCTGGGGGCGCGCGCAAACATGGGCGCACACAGCACCGCCCGTGAGTATGGCCGCATCCACGACGACACCGTGGTGGGCCCGCGAAATCTTATCGGACATTGCGCGGAATTTGCGGGCCTGTCCCTCGAACGAACCCTGTTGTGGCATTACTGCTGCGTAACCGCCGTAGTCGGCGCACAGGTGGACATCGGCGCGGCCACCTGCTGCGGCACATGGCGGTTTGACGACCGCGTCCGCGAGCAGGAGGTGGGCCTGCATCGCGAAACGCCCCCCTATCACGGCGGCATGGCCTTTCTGGGGGATCAAATGCGCACGGGCGTCAATGTGCTCATCAATCCCGGCGTGCGCATCGGCGGTCACAGCTGTATTGGGCCGGGCGTAATCCTGTATGATGATGTTCCGGACGGACAGCTGGTGCTGGCCGAACAAAAGCATGTGGTCAAACCGTGGGGGCCGGAACGCTATTCATGGTAGCGGGTTACAATCCAACACAACGGGAGTTAGTTTCATGACGAAGAGATTTAAAATTGAAGGCATTATGGCCGCGATGGTAACGCCTTTTACCAAAGGCGGCGACTACGTGGATTTCGATAAGGTCGGGCCGCTGGCAAACCGGTTACTGAAACAGGGCGCGCACGGATTGTTTCCGTGCGGCACCACCAGCGAAGGGATGCTGATGAGCCCCGAAGAACGGCGTGAAGTCGCACAAGAGGTAATGCGCACGGTGCCCAAGAAAACGCCGGTAATCGTGCATACCGGCGGATTCGATACCGCCACCACCATTGAATTGTGTTGCCATGCCCGCGACATCGGCGCTGTTGCGGCGGCGATTGTGACGCCCTTTTACTATGGCTACGACGACACCGCCTTGTTCAACTATTTCAAGACCGTGGCACGGG
Organism: Candidatus Hydrogenedentota bacterium; assembly: GCA_007118765.1. Taxonomy (GTDB): domain Bacteria; phylum Hydrogenedentota; class Hydrogenedentia; order Hydrogenedentales; family CAITNO01; genus SLFT01. The sequence continues at coordinate 5,217 of SKQZ01000164.1, read as the reverse complement.
CGGTGGACGGGTTTCCCATCATGATGTATAACATCCCGGCGTGTGCGCGCAACGTGCTCCATCCGCAACTGGTGATTCGCATTGCCGAGTCCGAAGAAAATATTGTGGGCGTCAAGGACAGCGCGGGCATAATGACGGGACTGACCCAATTGCTGGGGAACGCGCCCAAAGGCTTCCATGTGATCAACGGCACCGATGACTACGGCTACCAGGCGTTGCTGGCGGGATGTCCGGCAGTGGTGTCCGGGCTGTCCAATGTGGTGTGCGAGATTTATGCGTCGGTCTACAACAACGTGCGCAAAGGCAACCTCAAAAAAGCATGGAAAGACCAAGTGCGTCTTGAAAAGGCTGCGCGGGTTTTCAAGTACGGACAGCTCGCGGCCGCCTTCAAGGAAGGGTTGCGGCTGCGCGGGTTTGACGCCGGAGACGTGCGTCCGCCACAACGCCAACTGTCGGCCGCCGAAAAGCGCGCGCTCGCCGAGGGTCTGCAAGAGCTCGGCATGATTTAACACGTCCGTTTCAACGGGTTCCGGTGTCGGGGCTTCCGTCTGTTACCGCGGCATACACCTGCTTGTAAATGTGTTTATAGGCGGCGTGTACCTGTTGCGCCTGTTCTTCAACCGCCGCCATCATGTCGCCTCCCGCGACCTCGAGACAGACAGCAAGCCGGTGTAGTGTTTCCGGCGCTTCGGGCAGCTTGGCCGATGTGCTCCCCCGCATCATGCGTGCGCGGTTGAGCACTTGACGAAAGAACCGATACCCGTCACAAAGGGCGGCGTGCTCGTCCTCGGCAATGCAGCCATGTCCCCGCAACGCGTGGAGCGTGGCAAAAACCCCGCTGCCGCGCAGTTCCGGAAACGCATGGGCATGCTGCAGCTGCAACAGGCGCGTGGCAAACTCGATTTCGGCGAGCCCCCCTTTGCGCCGTTTCAAATCGTAGGGCGTCGTGTCCTGCGCCAATTGTGTCCGCAGCGTTTCCACCGATTCCAACGCGGGCGCGTCCGGCGGGTGTGCAAAGGCAATGTCGCGCACAAAGGTGTTCAGCCGGTCACAAAAGGCCGGATCGCCCGCCACGGCCCGCGCTTTCATCAACGCGAACCGCTCCCAGAAATGCGCTTCTTCAAGGTAGTAGTGCCGCAACCGCTGCATGGGAATGGCCAGCGCCCCTTTGCTGCCGTCCGGCCGGAGCCGCACATCCACGTCATACAGGATGCCGTGGCGGGTGGGCTCCTTCAGTGTCCTTAACACCTGCGAGGCCGCGGCGGCAAAATACTCGGCGGGCGACAACAACATGGCCGCTTCCTCCGCCTCATTGTCCTGATAGACAAAAACCAGATCGAGATCGCTGCCGTAGCCCATTTCACGACCGCCAAACTTGCCCAAAGCGAGTACGGCAAAGGGCATGGTCGCCGCTCCGTAACGGGCCGCCACCGATTCCAAAGCGCGTTGCACCACCTTCTTTACAATGAATGCCGCCAGCCGCGTGAGCTCATCGCCCACCGCCGCCACGGACACCCCCTGCACCAGCTCGCGGCAGGCGATTTTTAGCGTTTCCCCGTCACGCAGCCTGTACAGCGCGACGGCGGGATCCGCCGCCTGTTCCAACATGGCAAAGGTTTCTCCCAGGGCAGCCTCGGACGTGGCGTCATCAAGGTGGCCCGGCGTACCCATTACGTCCAACAGCCCGATGTCGCGCACGAGCATGTCGGCAAGATAATCACTGTTTGCAATCACGGCGATCACATAGCGGGTCAGGTTCGGGTTGTGCTGCAACAGGTTGTACAGAGTGGTGGGCGCGTGCAGCTGCGCCAGGATTCGGCCAAGCCGCGCAAGCACCGCATCCGGGTCGGGCGTGTGCTGAAGCGCATCGAGCAGGAACGGCGTGACCGCCGCAAACTGCTGCGCCGTGTCCCGTGTATAGGGCGCATGTTCCGGGCCGTTTGCCAACAACAACAATTCGTCGCGGGCGTGCGCCGGATCGTGAAACCCCATGGCTTGCAGCCGTTTCAATCCGTCCTCACCCGCCGACTCGGGATCAAGCAGCGCCGTCACCCACAGGGTGCCGTCGCCCTTCACCGCCAAAAATCGTTCAAGAATGCTGCGTGTCGTATCGGTGCGTTCGCGGTAAACGTTCATAAACGCTTCCGCCGTTTCGTAGCCTAGACGCCGCGCAAGGAGCAACCGTTCCTGTTCGTTTTCGGGCAACACATGGGTCTGCAACCCGCCTTCAGTTTGAAGCCGGTGCTCTATGCGCCGCAAAAACACATAGGTGCTCTCAAGGGTTTCCGCTTCCAGCGGACGCAAGCAATGGCGTGCGCCAAGTGCGCGCATGGCCTGCAACGTGTTGGCAACGCGCAGCTCCGGCCAACGGCCGCCGTTTAACAGTTGCAGCATCTGTACGGTAAACTCAATGTCACGGATACCGCCCCGTCCCAGCTTGACCTCCCGCTCGGTGCGTCCCTTTTCAGCGATGATCGCCTCGGTCTGTTGCTTCACGCCCCGTATGTCCTCCAAGGTGGCGTCATCAAAATAACGGGGATACACAAAGGGGCGCAGCTGTTCGAGAAAGACATCGCCCAACGCAAGGTCGCCCGCACACGGACGCGCTTTTATCATCGCCTGCCGCTCCCACGCGCGGCCATATCCGGCGTAATATTCAAGCGCGGTTTCCAGCGACGACGCAATGGGGCCGCTTCTTCCGAACGGACGCAGCCGCATGTCTACGCGGAATACCCGTCCGTCGGCGGTTTGTTCGGAAAGCGCCTTGATGATCAACTCGCCCAGCTTGCCGTAATACCCTTCGGTGGCGACCGGTTGTGTTCGCTCGCCACGGGCGCAACCGTCGGCGCTGTACAAAAAGAGCAGGTCTATGTCGGAGCTGAAGTTTAGCTCCGCGCCGCCCAGTTTGCCCATGGCCAGAACACAAAAGGTAATCGGGGTGCGGGACGCATCGTCGGTCGTTGGCGTGCCCATGCGCGGCAACAACTCGTCGCGGGCGGCCATGCAGGCCGCTTCGATCATGGCGTCGGCAAGGGTGGAAATGTCCGCGACAACGGACTCGAACGATGCGTACATGAACACTTCACGGGCGGCAATGCGCAACAGTTCCCGGCGCGTGTACCGGCGCATCCAGGCACAACGCGCATCAAACGACGCATGCTCCTTGAAAGCCTGCGTCACCTCCTCCAGAACGGCATGGCGGTCGCGGGCCGCGTCCAATGAAGCCTGTTCCCATAGCCAGGCCGCGTAGCCGGGGTTTCGGCACAAGGTATCCGTCAATAGCCTGCCCTGGGCAAACAACGCGGTTAACATGCGCACGTACCGGGGCGATGACACCGCCCGCCGCGTCTCGTCATCGGGATGGTCGCTGTGTTCCAAAAAGCGGTTGAGCCCCACCAGCGCCTTCAGCGGATCCGGGCACTCGGCCAAAGCGTCCGCCAGCGGCCCCGCCAACGCATCGCCCGTCAACCCGTGGATGGCATGCAGGCAGGCGCGTGCGGCGGCGCGGTCTTCCGGCGCAAGAGCGGCCAACACCTCATTCAGGTTGTCCGGACCCATCGGGGGTCTCCTTGTCATGTTGCGCTTCCCATTCCTTGATGCGACGAAACAGTTCCTGAAACGGCTCGGTGTCAAATCGTTGGAACTGCGGCTTGTGAATAAGCTTGGCCGCCACCTGCGGCTCCAGTTCATAAAGCGTTTGCAACGCCTGCAGCAAGTGTTCTTGTTTGTCCGGCATGACCATGGCGTAAAACAAACTGATGAGCGCCCATGTCTCGCCGTGCCGCGGCTGCAACTGTTCCACCAGCGTTATTTCCTTTAACGCCGCCTGCTGCTCTCCCGTTTGCGCCAGACACATGGCCAGCAGCGTCCGCGTATGCAACCATTCGGGCGCGATGCCGACGCATTTCCGAAACGCGGGCAACGCTTCTTCGAAACGCTCCGCGGCAAACGCTTCCGTACCGCGTCTGAACCAATGCGTCAGGCGTCGCATGCGCCAGAAGCGCATGGCAAACTGGATGCCAATCACAACGGCGGCCATTGCCAACAAAAAGATCAAACTATACATGCGTGCGTATTGCTCCCAAGGGCGCATTGCCAAGGCTTGTAATAGTATACTATGAGCCGGCGCTGCAAAATGCGCCGGCGTACAAACGCGCCGGGCGTCTGTCCGACCCCGCGTAGTATGCCATGATCAGTTGTGTTTTTCACAGACACCGGGATATACAATTGCAACAAGGATAATCGTGCATGTCTCTTATTCGTTATTTGTATCGGCTCTATTGGGTCCGACTGCTGGGCAGCTTGTATGACATGGTCAAGCCCATCTTCGGCGAGGCCGTGGAATACGAATGGCTGGAACCGGGCTTCAAAGGCGTGGTTACGGTCATCGCCCTGCTGCTGATACGCGAAGTGTATCTGCGCATCCGACACGCCTACACGCGCTATCGGCTGCGCAAAAGCATGGACGGACACACTGTGCGCGAACCCCATACCGCCAAAGATACCTCGTTCATTGAAGAAATTGACGCCGCCCAATATCCCGTGCATACCCTTGGAAGATTAAAGGCCGAAAAGGAGTACGGGAAGCTCGGCGATATTCATCGGAAACTGAACCAGCCCGCCGAAGCGGCCCACTGGTACAAGAAGGACAAGCAATATGATCGCGCCGCGGCAGAACTCGCCCGGGCAGGAAAAACCGTGCAGGCGGCACGCCTCCTGAAACGGAACGGCGACTACGAAACGGCGGCACGGTTTTTTGCCGCCGCCGGCAAACACAAACACGCGGCGGCGCTTCTCAAAAAACAGGGCGACCTTGCTGGCGCCGCAACAACCTATGTGGAGGCCGGGTATTACGACAAGGCCGCGGCGCTGTTTATGGATTATTTCCAACAAACCACCGACCCGCCGGAACGACAACTGGCCGCCGCCGAGCGATGCTATCAGCATTTACAGCAGGGAGCCTTTGCAAAGTCGTTGCCCACCCCGCTGCGCAACGCTCTGCTGAATCTCTTGGCACAGCAATTCCGCGCCGCAGGCCGAACAGCCCTTGCCGCCCGGGTGTTCCAACAGGCAGGCGACACGCGGCACGCCTCCGAAATGTATAAGCGCACCCTTCCCAAACAGGAGCCGAGAAAAGGGCCTCCCAAACAACCGTGAGCCGCCATCCCCACCGTTGTTCCCCGCCCGCCGGACTTGGCGACACCACCAATTGCCACC
>SKQZ01000239.1 GCA_007118765.1 Candidatus Hydrogenedentota bacterium | reverse complement strand
TGCTCAGCCAACCGGTGGCATACTGTTCCAGTCCCACCATCTCAAGCAATTCGTTCAGCAGACCGCGATCAGCATAAATCATGCTGCCCCAAATCAGTTGTACCGCCACCATGGGCACGACGATGGGCACCAGAAACACGATCCGATACACATACCGGCTGCGTTCGCCGGGCAACGAATAGATCAGCTTCGCCACAATCAGCGGAACCGTCAAACGCACACACAGCATAAACAGCGTGATGAGCACCATGTTCATGAAAGAAGGCCAAATCACCGGGTCGCGAAAGAATATCTCAATGAAATTATTCATTCCCACGAATTGCGCGGGCGACCCAACTTCAAATTCGTAGAGCGATCCGGTAAACGCCCAAAAGAACGGTGCATACACGAATACACCGAGCAAAAGAAGCGGCGCAAGGAGCAACGCGTAACAACTGAGCGCGCTGGTAAACTTGTACGAGAACCGGGACGCTTTCTTTTCGGTATGCTCGCTAGTTGACGCCATCGGGCAGTCCTTTCATTTCGTCGCGCAAGTGTGCGCGCGCGTCCCACGCCTCCCGCAATTTCTCGTGCGGTACGGGCTTGCGCACCAGCAGGTTTTCCGTTGCCGCACGTATATTGTCTTCCTGAAACGCCATAAAACCATCGAGGTCAATGCCATCGCTGAGATACAATTCCAGCATGCGCCGCAGAATCTCGTAAAACTTCAAATCAAAGGTAAAGGCCCATTTCGTGGTGGTATAGCGCCGTTGCAATATCTCTTCAAAAGACTCCAACGCCGGCAGCGCCTCCACGCCTTTGATGTTGGGCAAAAAACATTCATATTCGTTGACAATACGCTCATAGTTTTCCGGAACGCACAAGAATTGCAACAACTGCATCACTCGGCGCAGACGCTTGGAGGTGGCAATGCGCTCTTCAAAAGGCATGCCGGCGGGCGTATCGCTGATGGCGGAGTTGGTCACCTCAAATTGAGCGGCCGAACCCCCGATAACACACATGGGCGTGTTTGACGCAAACCTGGTGGTTTCTTCGGTGAACTGCGGCAAATAAAACACGCCCCAATCAAAAGCAAGGGCACGGTCGGCTTTCAAACGATAGGTCAACACACAGGGCATCCACAACATGGCGCCCCGCTGGGTAACAAACTCACGCACCAAATCGGGCGAGGCTATGTTCTGATTGCAATACTGGCGAAAGTCGTACATAATCTCGAACAGCTCGCGGTATCGTTTGTCCGCTTGGGTAAAGAACCCTTGCTGAAAGAGAAAGTATAACTCCACATCGTCCAGATAGCCCTCCAAGTAGCCTTCCCGTAACGGATCCTGCATCAAATCTATGCCGGGCAACAGGCTGTAATACAGCTGATCAAAGAAGAGGTCATGACACCAGTCGGTCATCATGTCCGCATTCACAAGCATGGGGATAATGGTTCGGGGCTCAGTTTCGCCCGGAGGCGTCACGGGCGTGCCTTGGATCGTTTGCATCAGGTCCGTAAATTCCGCCCATGTATCCGGCGGTTCAAGGCCTAACTGCCGGAAAACATCCTTGTTGTAATAGATGCCCGTCTCCACCATGTCAAAACTAATGCAGTACATCAGGCCGTCCGGAGCCGCCTTGCCACGACTGATAGCCTGATAGGTAAACATGTCCCACCACTGCTCATATCCGGGAGCGTCAGGATCGCCCTGCTCACGGATAAACTCGTTGGGGGATTCCAGAAAAGAGTCCAGCGGTATATACCATTCTTTCTGCACATCCACCCACACGTCTTCAACGTTTACGTTGATGATGTCAGGCGCCTGGCCGCTGGAAAGTTGGGTCACCAGGTATTCGCGTGTGCCCGGCGTGGTCATTACCTCAACACGGGTATCCGGAAAGCGGCGCTCAAAGTCGCGCAGCACCCGTGCCAATCCGCGCAGCGGATCGCCGATGCCGTAAGGCACCGAACCGGGCATATAGTTGGGCCCCGGGCTAAAGCGGATTACATAGTCCACATCGCGGTCGCGCCTGTCCTGACGCTCCAATATATCAACAGGCGCTTCGTCTTCATCGGGAGCGTCTTCTTCCGGCGGCAGTAACGCCCATACACCCAACGCGATAAAACACGCCAGACTAAAAATACGGAATATGCGTCCAAATCTTATTTTGTTATCGTCCATGCAAAACTCTTGTAAAAACCGTGCTGTTGCTCCATGACGTCACACGGCTAACTATAAAGGAATGCCGCCATGGCGTGCAACCGTTTGTGAGGAGATACCGACGTGATCACCCCCTGTCATGCATCATGACAGGGCCGTGCCAACCGGATACTGAAGACATCGCACCCGCTATTTCTTTTTTCCGCGCTTCGCCTTGGGTTTGGCGGGTTGGGGTTTATGTTGCGGGTACGGTATCGGGCCGCGCCTGTAGGCGCGCACCCAGAAGAATACGCCCATCACGAAGATGAACACGCTATAAAATGTGCCCCGGCTCATGCCCAGAATCAACGATGCGTCGGGCTCACGGAAAAACTCGCAAAAGATACGGAATACGGCATAGAACATCATAAACTCGCCCGTTAATTTGCCGGGGTACTGTGCCGCGCCGGATTTCCAGAAACGCAGTTGCAAATACACAAGCAACACGGCCCCTTCAAGGGCGGCTTCGTATAATTGTGACGGATGCCGCGGTTGTATCATTTCCACGGGCAACCCGTTGTTGCTGCGCGGAAAAATCACCGCCCACCATACATCGGTAATACGCCCCCATAATTCGCCGTTAATAAAGTTGGCAATACGCCCCAGCAAAATGCCCAGTGGCGCTAGCGGCGCAATAAAATCACTGGTCTGAAGCATGGTAACCCCGGTGCGGAGGTAGACATACCAGCAGGCAATCACCATGCCGACAAAGCCGCCATGAAAGGACATGCCCCCCTGCCATACCTGAAGCACAAACCACGGACGCTCGAAAAACTCCGGCAGCGCATATAAAAACACGTAGCCAACCCGGGCGCCGAGCAATACACCCAACACCGCCGCATACAGGACAGTTTCTTCTTGTTCCCGGGTAAAAGGCGAGCGGTTTTTTCTCAGACAGACCCGGTGCATCACTACCGCGAAAACAAACGCCAGCACATAGGCCAACCCGTAATAGCTTACGCCCACATCACCCCATAGGTAGACCAGTTTCGGATCAAGATTGTGAACCCAATAGTCCGTTTCGTTCATGAAAAAATCCTTGTCTGCATCAGTATTGTGAAAACACGTCATGTGTTTCCGTGATTCTACTATGCACGCTTATGCAATCGCCATTTTTGGATATCCGTCAACACCGCTGTCCCCCTTCCCACGCCGTCTTCTTTCTGGCGGGTACACGCAAAATAAACAGCACGCTCAGCTTGGTTATCGGCCCCATTGTGGCTCTGCCTTTTGAGTGTGATCCCCCTGTTGGGAGTATAATGTGACGGGGAAACACAAAACAGAATCAACATGGACAACCTGTCCGCGAGTTGCGGTAAAAGGATACACAATGGCTGCTTCCAAAAAAACATTTCAACGGCTCTTGGTAACAAGTGCATTGCCCTACGCCAACGGCCACATTCATCTGGGTCATATTGCGGGCGCATACCTGCCCGCCGACATTTACGTGCGCTATCAAAGGTTGCGCGGCGTAAAGGCCCTGTATGTGGGCGGTTCGGATGAACATGGCGTGCCCATTACACTCACGGCACTGAAAGAAGGCGTGACCCCGAAGGAGGTAATTGACCGTTACCACACGGCCAACGCAGAAGCATTTCAACGGCTGGGCATTTCTTATGACATATACGGGCGCACCTCGTGGCCATTGCATGTGAACACCACCCAGCAGTTTTTCAACACGCTCAACGCCGCAGGCTACATTCACACGGAGGAAATGGAGCTGTGGTATTCGCCTCAGCTGGAACGTTTTCTGCCGGACCGATATGTAAAAGGCGTGTGCCCCAAATGCGGCTATACGGATGCCAACGGCGACGAATGCGAAAGTTGCGGCGCACAGTATGAAGCGCATGAACTGCTGGAACCGCGCGCCAACATCCCCGGCGATACGTCATCGCCCATACTGCGCCAATCACGTCATTGGTTTTTGGATTTGCCCAAGTTTCGCGACCACCTGAAAACATGGCTGGACAGTCACCCCGAATGGCGCGCCAATGTCAAGGGCATCGCCTACGGCTGGGTAAATGATTTGCGCACAAGATGCATCACCCGCGACACCGATTGGGGCATTCCCATTCCTGTTGATGATCCCGATGTGGCAAATAAACGCATTTACGTCTGGTTTGATGCGCCCATCGGCTATGTAACCAACACGCGGCAATGGGCAATAGACAACCTGAATGATGAAAATGGTTGGGAGGTCTGGTGGAAAGATCAGGATACCCGTTTGGTGCATTTTATCGGCAAAGACAACATCCCCTTCCACGCCGTCATCTTCCCTGCCATGCTCATGGGCCAGCAGGACTATATTCTCGCCGATAATGTGGTGGGCAATGAATACCTGAATATCTTCAATCGGCGCACGGGGCAATCGGAAAAAGGGTCGAAATCGCGGGGCAACATGATCAGCGTGCGCTGGGCGGTAGATCACCTGTCGGTGGATGCCATTCGCTATTATCTCTGCGCCATTGCGCCGGAAACGCGTGACTCCGATTTCGATTGGGACGAATTCATGAACCGGTACAATGGTGAACTCTGTGATGTGGTGGGCAATTTTGTGCATCGCTGCCTGACCATGACGGTCAAAAACTTCGACGGATGTGTGCCGCCCGCAGATGCACTGGAAGAAAACGACCGCGCCATGCTCGACGCCATACCCCGCCAGTTGGACGCCATCGCCGAAGCGTTGGAGGGATTTCGTTTCCGCCAGGCCATTGAACGCTTTATTGAACTGGGCCGCAAGGCGAATGTTTATTTCGACGCCATGAAACCCTGGGTAACACGAAAAACCGACATGGAACGCACGGGCGCCACCCTGTACGTGTGTTGCCAAGTGGTGAAGGCCTTGTGTTGCGCCATGGCCCCCTTTATGCCGGAAGGGGCCGGGAAACTGGCCGACATTCTGAATATCACGCTGCCCAAGAACGGACCTGACGGCGGGCCTGATGCCTGGCAGGAAGCCATCACACTCCTGCCCGTGGGCAGTCCCATAAATAAGCCGGAAGCCTTGTTCCCCAAGCTCGATAAAGATCAGCTCGCCGAACTCGCCGAAGCACACGAACGCGGCGAGGCCACATAATCTCAAAGCACCTGAATACAAGAACAAAAGCACTTGACATCGTAACGATAATGCGTTATCATTATCAGGTCATGTGCGGACTCCGGCGAGGTATGCAGCGCACCCGGATAGCGGAACTGCACAAGGGCATGGGATCTACGGCAACGGTGAAATTGGAGCAAACGGGTTTAGGCAAAATGGCTGAAACACAGAAGGAGCACACCCACATGAAACACAACTCGCGTATTAAAACAATTACAGCGGTCGGCGCGCTATGCGTAATCGCCGGACTTCTGGCGGGATGTCCCCACCAACACGAGCGTCCGGAACTCGAAGGAACGTGGCAACGGGTCAGCAAAGAAGATGCGCACGTATTTGAAATAGAACAGATTCGCTTCACAGAAGAGTTCGTGTATTATTTCGGGCCTTTTGGCGGCCCTAATGCCATGCTTTCCGAAAAAAATGGCGATGCGGATTCGATATACCCCGTTTTTAAGGGCCATTATGCGATTGACGATTCCATCCGGCCTTATCAGATTGACTTCACTTGGAACCACTATTGGCCCACCGAGCACGAAGATGAAACATTTGAACCGTTTTCACAGCTTGGCATCTGGAACGCTTTTGTTCAGGGGCATGGTTCCCATGAACACATACTGCTGTATATCAATTTTGGTGACGACGAAGTACGCCCCACTGACTGGCCGGGCGAGATTAAGTTTGAACGCATAGACGGCCACGATCACCATCATGACCACGATCACCATCATGACCACGATCACCATCATGACCACGATCACGACCATCACCACGATCACTAAAACACGGGAGGAAATGCAATGCATGTAAAACCATTATCGTTACAACGCACATCAGCCCCTGGAAAAGCCGGGATACGGGAAACATTGGAAGTAACGCTGCTGTTTTTGGATGTAGTGGCGGCAGCCATCGGCATCGTCCGAAAGGAACCGTGGAGCGGCGGTCATGACCATGACCATGATCATGACCATCATCATGGCCACACGCATTGATATGCAGAGACGCCGAACGGGCACAGGGAGACCAGCATAATGAATCTTTCTCGTTTTCTCTCGTTTGCGGCAATCGCGTGTGCTATGTTTTGGCTGGCCGCCACAAGCGCACATGCCGCAGCCACTGCCGCTGAAATTGAAGCACTGCGTCAAACCGTTGAATCGCTGCAAAACACCATGGAACACCTCCAGGAGCGGCATGACAACGAAATACGGCAACTGCAACAAGAAATTGAAACGCTGAAGCATAGAGACGCGCCCCCCGATCCGGAACTGGAGCGTGCTTTTGCCGATGTACTGGATGAACCGGCCCCGCCACCGCCCGGGGTTGCCGTTACCCGTCCGGATGGTCGCATCAGTTTGAGCAACTATTTGGACATATCAGCGAATGTGGACATCATCGGCAAGCTACACACCAATAGTTTGCGGCGAACCCGCGAATACCTGGATGTGCGCCATGTGGAACTTGGGCTGTCCGGCGCGGTGGACCCTTATGGCCGTTTCGTCATGTATCTGGGCATGCACCCGGGGCACGGCCACAGCCACGACCACGGACACCACCATGACCACGGCCCCGCATCGTTTCCGCGCTACCGCAACCCGGCGGTGAATGCGCTCGCCAACAGTCTCGACCGCCTGATGAACTGGTATTGGGAAAACAGATACTGGCATCCGCGTGAACACGACCATGACGATTGGGAGTTGGACGTGGAGGAGGCCTATTTCCGGTTTGACAAACTGCCTGCCAACCTGCAATTGCGCGTGGGCAAATATCGCGCAAGCGTGGGCAAGGCCAACCCGGAACATCTGCATGCGCTGCCGTGGGTGGATTATCCATTGGCAATCCAGCACAATTTCGGGTATGAAGGCTTGGCGGGGGTGGGCGCGTCGCTCAGTTGGCTTGTGCCCAACCCGTGGGATCACTACATGTTGATTACCTATGAAGCGTTTAAGAACGACAACCCCGCCATTTTCGCCGGAGACAGCGCCGCCAACCTCGTCCATTTGCTTAATATCAAGAACTTCTGGGATTTTGACAATCAACACACCCTTGAATTGGGCATGACCGGCGCATGGGGACCAAACGACGGACGACACGGCAGCAGCGCCACATGGCTGCAAAATATAGACCTGACCTATCGGTGGCGCCCCCTTGATCGCGGGCTGTATCGGTCTTTCTTGTGGCAGTCGGAAGCGTTCTTTGTTCAAAAGGAAAACAGACACGGCGATGACGTGAACCCCTACGGGTGGTACACGGGCATGGAGTATCAATTTGCACGTCGGTGGTCGGTGGGCGCGCGCTATGACTTCGCCCAATGGCCGGACGATAAACGGTTCCGCGAACATAATTACCAGTTGTATACGACCTTCCGACAGAGCGAATTCGCCTATTGGCGCTTAGGCTATCGCAGGCGCAACCCCAATTTCGGGTCAAAGTACAATGACAATGAAGTATTCCTGCAACTGAACGTGGAGCTTGGCGCGCACGGCGCACATCGGTATTAGCGTTGAATGACACCATTGATGTGACTATGACAGGAGAACAGCATGGTTTCAAAAGGCAAATTTCGACTGGTGGTTGCGGCCCTCATTGCGGTGGTTGCGGTCTCCGTCTCCTTTGATGCCGCAGCACAGCTGCGGGTGGTAACAACAACAACGGACCTGCGCTGCATCGCGGAATCTGTCGGCGGCGATCTGATAACCGCCACCTCCATTGGCACCGGTCGCGAAGATGTTCACATGTTGGCCGCAAAACCGAGTTTTATGGTGCAGGCCAACCGGGCGGACCTCTGGATTCGCATGGGGTTGGAATTGGAAATCGGGTTTGAGCCGCTGGTGCTTGAAGGAGCGCGCAACCCGGAGATTCATGTGGGCCGCCGCGGCCATCTTGACGCTTCCCATGGCGTCGTGTTGCGTGATGTGCCCACCGTTCCCGTGGACCGTTCCATGGGCGATGTGCATCCCATGGGCAACCCCCATTATCACCTTGACCCCTACAATGGACGCATCATGGCCCGGAACATCCGGGACAGGCTGATAGACCTTGACCCCGCCAACGCCGATGCCTATCGCCGGAATTATGACGCCTTCTGCGCACAGATTGACCGGGCCATGTTCGGAGATGCGGTGGTGGCGGCATTGTCCGCCGACCGACTCTGGGAGGCGAGCAGTGCGGATACACTGGATGGATTGCTTGACCGGGAGGGGCTGGAACCGGACGGCTGGTATGCCATGTTGCTGCCCCATCGCGGCGTGAAGATGGTCACCTATCATCGAAGCTGGGGATACTTCGCAGGTCGCTTTGGCCTTGAGATTCTGGACGAACTGGAACCGAAACCGGGCATCCCGCCGACATCGCGGCATTTGGCGCGACTGGCAGCGCGGATGGAAGCGCTGGAAGTGCCGCTGATTCTGATGGAGCCCTTTTACAGCCGACGCGCCCCCGACCTGCTGGCCGAGCGCACGGGCGCGGTAGTGCTGGAAGTCGGCAATATGGTAGAATCCGAACCGGCGGCGAAAGACTACATCAGCATGATGGACAACATTGTCCGGCGTGTCGCTGCCGCGCTGGACACGGCTGTACATTCTGACCATGACAACAACTGATTTTGCAGGGCCCCCGGACAACCCTCCCGGCCCGGCCGTATCCCTGCGACACGTGTGCTTGGGCTATGAAGGCGAATGGGTGCTGCATGATGTGACCCTGGACATTCCCAGGGGAGCATTCCTGCCCTTTGTCGGGCCCAACGGCGGCGGCAAGTCAACCTTGTTGCGCGCCGTGCTCGGGCTGTTGCCCGCCGACGGCGGCGTCATTTCCTTTGGCGACCCGGATGCGCGGCTCGGCTATG
>SKQZ01000001.1 GCA_007118765.1 Candidatus Hydrogenedentota bacterium | reverse complement strand
TAACACGGCACCAGTCCGTCTCCATCATGCCCGAAGTGTCGCCGGACGGCAACAGTATCGCGTATCTCTCGTACAAAGACCGGTATTGTTTTTTGTACGTTTTTGATCGCGCCAGCGGCGTGTCGCGGGCGCTGTCCCGCGAAGTGGGACTGAACAGCGCCGCGTCATGGGCGCCCGACGGCAACAGAATTGCCATGACATTAAGCAAGGACGGCAATGCCGAGATTTATCTGCGAGACCCCAACGGCGAAAATGCCACACGGGTAACCAACAACCGCGACGGCGATACGTCGCCTGTCTTTTCGCCCTGCGGCGAACGCATCGCATTTGTCAGCGACCGGGGCGGACGGCCGCAGGTGTATGTTATGGGCCGGGACGGCTCGAACCAAACCCGCCTCTCCTTTCATGGCGGCAGCGCCTACGACCCGGCATGGTCGCCCGATGGCAACACCATTGCCTTTGTTTCTGTGAAGCCGGGCGAAGGATTTGAAATCTATACCATGGGCGCAGACGGTTCAAATCCAACACGCATGACGGATTCCCACGGCGTGAACGAATCGCCCAGCTGGTCTCCCGATTCCCGGCATATTGTATTCTCCTCCTCCCGTGGCGGACGTCCCCAGCTCTGGACATTAACGTTGAGCACGGGCGAGGTGCAACGGATCAGCCGGATAAACCTTAACGCTGAAGGACCGAGTTGGGGCCCGCGGCGTCATTAATCCGCAGGTTTCAACCAATCCCGCATTACGCCCGCGAAGAATGCGTCCGAGCAGACACATTGCGCGGGTTGCAGACCGGTGAACATGCAGGCGCGCCTTCTTGCCGTGGCGGGACTGAAACAGGCAGACCAGCGGAAGGAGTTACCCCCGTATCCATGTCGTCAACACCTCCCAAAATCATCCGTGCCGAGCAAGCCGCCGGATTGCTTGCCTCGCAAAGCGACACCATCGCGGTAGTCGAAAATCCGGCCCATGTGTTCCCGCCCTATGCCTTGTATCCGCTCGCCCCGCCGCGCACACAGTTAACGGAGGGATTGGTGGCGGTGGTTATGGATATGGACGGCACCACCACCACTACGGAAACGCTGTGTATTGGCGCCCTTGAAACAATGGTGCAGCGTTTGTCCGGCGACAAGACCGGCCTCACGCTGCATGTGGAGCGGGATTACCCGCATATCATTGGCAACAGCACCACCAAGCATGTGGAATATCTGGTGCGTACATACGGCGCGCACTTCCATGCCGAGGCCATGTGTCGGCATTTCATTGCGGCCACGGCCTGTACCCTTGCCCGGCCCATGGAACCGCTGCGCGCACAGGGGGCAGCCAATGCGCTGCGCAATCAGGGGTTGTCCGGTCTGCTTGATGACCCGCGCTTTGAACGACTTCAGACACTTATACATGCGGACGACGCCGATGTAGACACGCCGCTTGCCGAACTGACCGCGACGTACCGGGATCGGCTGCGCATGGACAGTGTGACCGACAAGACGTGCATCGGCATTGAGGTGTACTACCGGCAGTACCATGCGGCGTTACATCGTATTGCCGGCGATGGCGGGATGTCCCTCGCAGGCGTGTCGCGGCCTATTGAACCCATGCCGGGCATTGCCGTTGCGCTGGCGTTGCTCAAAGGATGGCTCGCGGAAGATGCCGCGGCGCTAAGCCCGCTACTGGCAAAGCAGTTGAACGCCACCTCCGGCCATGCCGACACCGTCGTGGCTGACGGATGTGCGCGGTTCCCGGAACTGGCCCGCCGCTTTGCCGCCCGACCGGCCAAGATTGGGCTCGTGACCTCGTCCATCGCCGCGGAGGCGGATATCGTCCTGCGCGAGGTGTTTCGCGTTATACGCGATGAAGTCGGCGTATGGCCGCTCCCCTTGGCACGCCGCCAGTTCTTGCAGGAAAAGTTTGCAGACCCGGACACGGTGTATGACGCGCGGATTACTGCATCAGATGCCAGTGAAATACGTCTGAAGCCGCACCGCGATTTATACGCCATTGCCTTGCATGCGCTGGGGGTCTCTCCGGACGAGTTCGGGCGTGTGGCAGGTTTTGAAGACAGCGAATCCGGGGTTATCGCCATGCGCGCCGCGGGGATTTCGTTGTGTTGTGCCCTGCCATTCGCCATGACGCGCAATCACGGCTTTGAAGCGGCGACCCAGTGTTGTCCCGGCGGCATGCCGGAAGTAATGCTGCTGAAAAACTTTTTCCTGCCCGAATAAGCGTTACAGGTGGGCAAGCACCTTGTCTGCGGCGCGATGTGCCGACACAACACAATCATTGAGTCCGATGCCGCGATAGGCGTTGCCGGCGAACACAAGCCCCGGGAAGGCCTGTTCCCCCGCTTCAATGTGTGCCAGACGCGCCTCATGTCCCAAGGTGTACTGGGGAATGCCGCCTGTGTGCCGGAATATGCGCACAAAGGCGGGCGCGCCCTGGATTCCCAGCAAGGGATGCAGCTCTGATTGCATGGCGCGGAGCAGCGTGTCATCGTCCATGCGCACGGCTTCGGGATCAGGCGCCCCGCCATACATGACACGGAGCAACACCTTGTCCGGCGGCGCTTCAAAGGGAAACAGGGAAGAGGTCCAGATGCAGCCGAGCAGCCGCAACCCTTGGCCCCGGGGCGCAAGAAACCCGAACCCGTCCAGGTCGTGGCGTATCTGGTCGCGGTCATACCCGGCACAGACCACCGCAAGACCCGCATAGGGGATGTCCGCGAGCGCGTCGGCGAGAGACGCCGAAAGACCGTGCAAACACGAGGCGGCGGCATTGGCGGGGGTTGCCATCACAACCGCCCGTGCCGCGTAGGAGTCGCCGGATGTCAGGCGCACCACATAGCCGTCTTCCTGTTGTTCCACACCGGCCACCGCAGCGTTGTACCGGATGCGATTGCCCAATGCTGTTGCCGCGGTACGCGGCAGTTCGCCGATGCCGCCCTGAAAGGTGGTCAACACACCGGGAGGCCCCATGGGGCTTGCGCCGGGGTTTTCCTTACGGATGGCGCGCAGCGCCTTGAACAGCCCGCCATATTCACGCTCCATGTTCACCATGCGCGGGAAACAATGCTCCATGCTTAATTGGCGCGCTTCGCCGCCGTAGATGCCGAGCACCATGGCGCTGACAAGGATTTCGGCGGCCTCCGGCCCGATGCGTCGTGCCGCGAAATCATAGATGGACTCGGGCGCCATATCGGTCTTCTGCGCAATGAGGGGCTCACAGCACAACCGAAGCCGTCCCCGCAGTGACAACAACGGCGAGAAAAAGAACCCCGGCGGCGCTTTCACCCGGTGCAGTATGCCGTTGCGATAAATGAAGCGCTTGGCCGCCCGTTGATTGGCCCGGGCCAACCGCGGCGTTAACCCCAGCGCATCCGCCCATTCCAGTGTCAGCGGTTCCTTGTCCAGAAACCCGTTCGAGCCCCAGTCGCAAATATAACCGTCCTGTGTGTCGCTGCCTGTGGTACCGCCGGGACAATCGCTTTTCTCCAGCGTCAACACTGCGTCCTGGCCCAGCGCTTTGGCAAGCAGGCCCGCCGCGCACAACCCTGAAACGCCGCCGCCAATAACCACAATTTCCGTATCACTATGCATAGATGCTTCCAGTAATTGATGTCGGCACAGTATCACGTCAACGCGCGTTTTGTGCCGAACCGCCTGATTGTTTTTCTATCGCAACACGTCCCCTTGCCATCCGGCGTTTGTTGACCAAACTACCAACAAACTTCGTTTTCATGCTATAGTATGCTGAAAATGACGCTTCATAACAACGCTACAAGGAGACGTCTTATGAACTTCCTACGATTTATCTCTGTTATAACGGTTTTCGCCATGTTGTTGTGCTGTGGCGCAGCAGTTGCCGAAACCGAAACCGCACCGGAGACGGAAACAGGGGAACCCACGGAAACAGCGGAACCACTGGTTGATCCCGAAGTTTTGTCACTGCTTTCGGAGCTGACGGTGGATGCCATGCTGAAAGCCGTAAATGCACCGGCCCGCGAGAATTTCCGCGGTGTCGTAACGGATTTTGTCAACGGCGCGTTGGCGGTTGTGGACCGCAACGGCGACACCGTAACGCTTCGGATTTACGGCGTGGATTGCCCGGAACCGGATCAAGCGGGCCATGACGATGTCCGTGCGTTCATGAACGAGGCCTTTCTGGACAAGCGTGTCAGCGTCAGCGTGGTCGCAGACGATTCCAAGGGGTATCCTGTCGCACTTTTGTTTGATGCCAACGGCGATAGTTTGAGTCATTTGCTGGTGGCCACAGGCATGGCATGGTGGGACCGGCGCAATGCGCCGCAGGACGCGCTGCTGCGGCGTTTGAATGCCGACGCCATCACAAACGGGCTTGGGTTATATGATGATCCCCTGGCATTGGCCCCCTGGGACTATCGTGACAGCCGCCGTATCGAACAGTTTGACTACAGCCTGACAGACGACCCCGACCCGGCCGCGCCGGAACCCGCCGAACCGCCGGAACGAGAAGAAGAGGAGCCCGTCTCTATCAGTGCACGCGGCACCATGACGGAAAGCATACCCCGCGCACCCGTGTCGCTTCCTCAGAATGCCGGACGGGATTTGAACGCAAATGAGCTGATTATGCGTCATCAGCCGCATATTGCCACCGACGATGACGGCCAGCCGCTGGGCCTGACCGCGAGCGACATAAGCAATATACCTTATGCCCGCGAGCTGGGCTTTCGGGACGGCGATATTATCAGCCGGGTGAATGGCATTCCCATACGGGATGCGGGCGAGGTAATGAATATGGTTGACCAGTTCCGCGGGGTAAGACAGTTTCAGGTGGAAGTAATTCGTGACGGCAGGCGCACCACCATACCCATCACAGTACCCTGATTGTCATCGCTGACACGACATTTCCCACAACAGCAACCAACACACGCAAAGCGTTGCAGCGTACCAAGTGTGCGCACACAGAACGACACAGGAGCAGATAGTCATGTTGGAAGATAAGGATGCGGCGCTGCACGCGTTGCGCCACTCTCTGGCCCATATTATGGCGGCGGCGGTGCGACAGTTGCGCCCTGATGCGCGACTGGCCTTCGGCCCGCCTGTGGAATACGGCTTTTACTACGACTTCGATTTTGGCGAGACGCCGATTGGCGAAAACGACCTGAAGCAAATCGAACAAGGCATGCGCGCCATAATCAAAAAACGTGAGCCTTTCGTGCGCGAAGACAAACCCTGTGACGAAGCATTGCGCTACCTGGAGGAACAGGGCGAGCTATACAAACTTGAGTATGCCCGCGAACTGATTGAGGAAGGCAAGGCGGCAAACGGCACGCTGTCTTTTTATACCAGCGGTGATTTTACGGACATGTGTGAAGGGCCGCACTTGGAGCATACGGGCCAGGTGCCCAAGAACTGCTTCAAACTTGACAGAATATCGGGGAGTTACTGGCGCGGCGACGAAAAGCGTCCGATGCTGACGCGCATCTACGGTCTGGCATTCGCTTCGGGAGCGGAATTAAAAGAGTATCTCGCCATGCGCAAACTGGCCATGGAACGGGACCACCGCAAACTGGGCGATGAACTGGATTTGTTTATACAAGATTCGGAAGTGGGCGTGGGCCTGCCCCTTTGGATGCCCAACGGCACCGTATTGCGCGACGAACTGGAAAAGTGGGCGCGGGAAGTGGAGTTTCTGGCCGGATACCAACGGGTGACCACGCCGTCGGTAACGCGCAAGGAATTATATCTGCGGTCGGGGCATGTGCCCTATTATGAGGACAGCATGTACCCCTCCATGCCCATAGACGAGCATGACGAGTATTATTTGCGGCCCATGTGCTGTCCGCACCACCATAAAATCTATGCAGCGCGATTGCGCAGCTACCGTGACCTGCCGTTGCGGCTTTGTGAATATGGCGACGTATTCCGCTATGAAAAGCACGGTTCCCTTTCAGGGTTGTTGCGCGTCCGCGCCATGTGCATGAATGACGCGCACATTTACTGTACGCCGGAACAGGTGGCCTCCGAATTTCGCAATGTGGTGGCAATGTACCAAATGTACTACGGCCACCTGCGCATGGGAAATTTCCGGGTGCGGCTGTCGTTGCACGACAAAAACAGCGCGAAATTCGTTGATCGTTACGAAGAGTGGGAACGCAGTGAAAGCATCGTTCGCGAAGTACTTGACGGACTCGACATCAAATACGAAGAAGAGTCCGGCGAAGCTGCGTTTTACGGGCCGAAGGTGGATATACAGGTCAAGAATCTGATGGGCCGGGAAGAAACCGTCTCCACTTGTCAACTTGATTTTATGATGCCCGACCGCTTTGACCTGACCTATGTGGATGCTGATGGGGAACGAAAGCGTCCCTTTATCCTGCACCGGGCGCCGCTGAGCACCCACGAACGCATGATCTCATTCCTCATCGAATTGTATGGCGGCGCTTTCCCCACTTGGATGGCGCCGGTACAGGTCTGCCTTGTGCCGGTAAATCCGGCCATGCTCGACTATGCCTCCGAAACCAAGGACATGTTGCACACGGCCTTCTTCCGTGTTGAAGTGGACAACAGCGCCGAGAGTTTTAACAAGAAGATTCGCAATGCCATTACCCGCAAGATACCGAACATCTGGATACTCGGCGAGAAGGAAAAAGAGGCCCAGGCAGTGACATGGCGACGATATGCCGAAAAGGAACAGCAGGTGGTGTCGCGCCATGCCGCGTTGAACATGTTGACAACCATGCGCGCCCAACGCCTGATGGATAACTTCGCCGACGTAGCCTTGCCGGATTGTTAACCCAGATTAACGGCACGGAATTACGCTTCCAGATAGGGGTCTTCTGCCTGCTCCAGAAGCGTTGTAAGCATGGCATGCAATTCGGTGCGCAAGGATGCGTACTCGGGGTCGTCCGCAAGGTTGTGCATCTGATAGGGGTCTTCCAGGTTGTCAAACAAATACAGGGGCCCCTCCTGATTTACAGCGTAGGTGTGTCGCGCCGTGCGCACACCGCGGAAAATGGGCGCGGGATGGGTTTCGCCGCCCGAAGCCGCACTTTTGGCAATGTGCATGATCAGCTGCGCCTCCGGTTCCGGGCCGTGACCATGCAGAATATGCCCGGAAAAATCAGCGCCCACGCAACTGTCCGGCGTGGGCAACCCCGCCAGTCCGCAAAGGGTGGGCATTAAATCGGGCGTGCCAAACAAGGCGTCGGAGGCTGCGCACGCAGGAATGCGACCGGGACACCACGCCATAAAGGGCACACGAATGGACTCCTCAAACGGCTGCCGTTTGCTGCCTACGCCGTGGGAACCGAACATGCTGCCGTGGTCGGAAGTATAAATGACGATGGTGTCACGTGACGCCTTGGCGGCGGCATCGAGCACGCGGCTTAATTCGACGTCAACAGCCGTAATGTGCGCATGATACCCCTCATAATGGGGAGAGCCGTTGCGCTGCGAAATGTGCCCCGTGTCGCTTTTGTCTTCAAGGCACACATTCGGACGATACGGCAGCGAACCTTCGGGGTAGCGCGCCATCTTGTCGGGCGGCGCATCCGTAAACCGCCAATGGGGCGGATTCAAAGAGAGCATCAGAAAGTAGGGCGCCTCCCCCGCGTCGTTCTCGGCCATGAAGTCCAGCGCCTGGTCCGTCATCAAGGTGGCGTTGTATCCTTTCGATTGGACGGGATCGCGACCGTTCGGATGGCAGTAGCTCTGATCGTAGTGTTCGTTTGTGTTTGTCCAAATAAGCGACAAGTCAAACCCGAAGGGTTCCGCCCGCGTACCGCCCAGATGCCATTTGCCAATATAGCCCGTCCGATACCCCGCCTGCCGGAACGCATCGCCCACGGTAAACTCCGTATCTTTCAAGGGAATATTGTTATCTGTCACGCCGGTCTGGTAGGGATGACGCCCGGTCATCAGCATGGCGCGGTACGGAGAACACACGGGATAACTGCTGATGCAGTGATGAAAGACAACCCCCTCTTTTGCCATGCGCGCCATGGTCGGCGTGTGAACGTCGGGCATTTCGGTAAACGACATGGACTGATAGCGGTGTTCGTCGCTAAACACATAGACGATATTCGGTCGGGATGCGCCGGCGGCGCCGTGAGCCAATCCATAGCCGGCGGCAACGGACACGCCCGCCGTGGCAAGAAAGGCGCGTCTGCTCAGGGGTCTCTTGCTCATTATTCCTCGTCCAGCGGCAATAACGCCACCTCACGAAATTCCGTGGGATGACTTTCGGCCTGCAAGGCAATATAGCCTTCACTGAGCATGGGATCGGCGCCCGCTTCAAGCAATAGCCGCGCATCGCCATCCACCTCGCTCAGCTGCGGATCCGTATACTCAAGCACAACTTCGCCATCAATGACATGGCGAATGATCTCGTTGCCGCGCACTTCCACTTCCACCGTTACCCATTGGTCGCCATGATAGGTGTCCGATGAAGACTCGTAACAATGTCTCCGGTACAATTCGCCGTCTATCACCACATGGGTGCCCGGCGAACACATATTGGCCGTGGGCCTGTCGGCGGCGCCATCGCCGCCCAACAACTGCACTTCCACCGATACGGGGAACTCCTGTTGCAGGCGCATGGACTCGGGCGCCTGGCTGTGGATCATAATGCCGTTGTTGCGAAATGCCCAGCCCGGGCCGCCCGTCACCTGCTCGCCCACAAAACGGTATTCCACGCGCAACCAATAATGGGAGAACGGTGTCTTGTAAAAAATATGTCCAAAGTTGCCTTCAAACGTCTCATACTGGTCATAGGCCACCTTCAAGATACCGTCTTCCACACGGAATGTATCCTTGTAGTTAACGCCGACTTCCTCGCCCCGAAACTTGATGATCCAGTCATCCAGATCTTCGCCGTTAAAAAGCGCGATCCACGCATCTGATTCGGGCGCTCCGGCATCGGCCCCCACGGGGACGGCCCAACAACACAGGAACCCGACAAGTACGCATCCGGTAAAAAACAGTTTTGCTGGCATTGTTTCATGCTCCTTCAAAGTTAGTCCGGATATTTCATCAGGTTTCGTCGTGAGCCTGTGAAGATTGCGCCAGAGCAGGTGCTTTGCGCAGGCCGCCGGCTGACAGCGTGTTAGTACACGTCGAAGTCGGCGGGCAAGCAAAGTGC
>SKQZ01000150.1 GCA_007118765.1 Candidatus Hydrogenedentota bacterium | reverse complement strand
TTTGCGCAGGCCGCCGGCTGACAGCGTGTTAAGACACGTCGAAGTCGGCGGGCAAGCAAAGTGCCTGATATGGTGTAAGATTCGCAGGCGCAACAGAAATCTTGTGAAATATGCGGGTTAAAAGGCGTCGGCCTGTTATTGCCGTGCGCGCTCGTAGAGTTCCACGCCGTCAATCACGTTAATGCCCTTGGCCTGCAGCGTTTCAACAGCGGCATCGGGATCATCAAAGCGAAACACCAGCACGGCTTTATCGCCGCTGCGCAATGTAAAGGCGTACATATACTCAATATTCAGCTGCGCCGCTTCAATGCATTCGAGAATCACCGCAAGGCCGCCCGGCTTGTCTTCCACTTCGGTGGCGACCACTTCCGTGGTGTTCACGACGGCGCCCGACTTTTCGAGCGCCTCTTTGGCCAGTTGCCAATCGCGCACGATAAGACGCAGAATGCCGAACTGCTGCGTGTCGGCCAGCGACAACGTCAAAATGTTGATGCCCGCATCAGCCAGGATTCGGCAGGGCTCGGTCAATCGGCCCGGCTTGTTTTCCAAAAACATGGACAATTGATGAATCTTCATCGTTAATTCTCCCGGCCTGTTGTTGTAGTATGGTACGTGAGATTACTGTTTGCGCAGGTCAAGCACGCGTTTTGCCTTGCCTTCGCTGCGTTGTATGGTATTGGGCTCCACCAATCGCAGATTCACACGAATGTTAATAATCCGTTCAATGGAGGATGATAGTTTGCGGCGCAATCCTTCCATGGCGCCGACGGTGTCGCTGAATGCTTCCGGCGTAACTTCCACCTGCACTTCCACATCGTCCATTGTCCCGTCGTTGGTCAATACGATCTGGTAATGGGGCGCGGTGCCTTCCACGGCCAACAACGCTTCCTCAATCTGCGAGGGGTATACATTGACGCCGCGAATAATAAACATGTCGTCGCTCCGGCGCGATATGCGGCGAATGCGGCGAATGGTGCGGCCACAGGGACAGGCCTCGGTTTGCAACGACGTGATGTCGCGTGTGCGATAACGGATCATGGGCATGGCCTGCTTGCTGAGCGTGGTAAGCACCAGTTCGCCTTCGGTACCGTCCGGCAGCGGTTCCAGTGTTTCCGGATCGATAATCTCGGGGTAGAAATGGTCTTCAAAGATATGCAGGCAATTCTGTTCACAGCATTCGCTGCCCACGCCCGGCCCGATAATCTCTGACAACCCGTAGATGTCATAGGCCTTGATGTTCGCTTCAGGTTCGATGCGTTTGCGCATCTCGTCCGTCCACGGTTCCGCGCCGAAAATGCCCGCCTTCAGCGGCAGTTCACGCAAGTCCACGCCGATCTGAGGGGCGCGTTCAAGGATACGCAGGAAGTAACTCGGTGTGGCGCATAATGCCGTCGTGCCGAAATCTTTCATTATCATAATCTGCCGGTCCGTATTGCCGCCGCTGATGGGGATCACCGTGGCGCCCAGCGCTTCCGCGCCGTAATGCGCGCCCAGCCCGCCCGTAAACAGACCATACCCGTAGGCATTTTGCACAATATCGCCCCGGTCAAGACCGCAGGCTGCAAAGGTGCGCACCATGACGCTTGCCCATACCCGTAAATCATCCCGGGTGTACGCCACCACAATCGGCTTGCCCGTGGTGCCGCTCGACGCATGTAAACGCACCACCTCGTTCATGGGGCTGGCAAACAATCCAAACGGATAGGTGTCGCGCAGGTCCACTTTCACCGTAAACGGCAACAGGGCGATGTCCTTTAATGTTTGTACATCGGCGGGCGTAACCCCACGCGCATCCATACGCTTGCGAAACAACGCCACATGGTCATAGGCGCGTTGTGTTACCGCTTTCAGGCGGTGAATCTGCAATTGCCGTAGTTGTTCCACGGGCAAATAATCCGGCGCACTCACTGGATGGAATGCGCACCCGGCATCATGCCAAAATTCGTTCATATCAGGGCCCTTCCGTATCTCAAGGTTGTATGTTGCTTCTTGTCGAACCACACCCGAACCGCGCTGCTCCTCCTCACGTACTGCGCCCCCAAGGCATTATTAGTATATATCATACGCCCCCGGTTGACAAACAGAAGCCATGCGCTACGATTATCGCAGGAATTCGTCTGTCTTGCGAGCGCGAACACCAACCCGTTATGATGTGCAAAACACAAAGGAGACCCTTATGTATTCAACGCTGATCATGGCCGCGAAAGACACTGTTCACTCTGCAGGCAACACGTCGGGCACGCCGCGTTGTTCGACGTGTCGCGCATTGCGCCAAAGGAGTTCACGGTTCGCCGTCTGCTCTCTCTCAGTGGTGTTGCTGTGTGCCGTTGGCATTCTCTTGGCGCCGGCAACCGCCGTCAGCAGCGGTTTTCTGCCGGGTGAACGGGTTCTGTTTGAAGCCCACAACGCCTACCCCTATCACGGACTCTGGCGCAACCGCATAGACAACGCACTTGGCACGGGCTTCCCGGTGGCTGTTGAGCTTGACCTCAAATGGTACGAAGACGAAACCGGCGACGAATACAAACTGGTGCTGGCCCATCATGAGCCGCTAACGGGACGCGAGCCAACGCTGGAAAACTATTTTTTCGAGCGGGTACGTCCGTATGTGGAGGCGGCACTGGAAGCCGACGATACCACGGACTGGCCCCTTATCACGCTGAACATCAACGATATTCGCACAAGCCGGCCGGAAGCGTTTGCCGAAATATGGCGGCTGGCCGAGACCTATAAGGAATGGCTTTGCAGCGCCGAAAAAACAGCGGCCACAGAAGAACCCGCGCCCATAACCCTGCGTCCCATTCTGGTGCTGTCAAACGGCGGACGGCTCGCCACCAGGCATTTTTACGATGCCGTGCCGGAAGGCGAGTCGCTACGCATATTCGGCGCAGGCAGCCCCGACGCCGACGCTGATAATTTCAGACGCTGGATAAATTACAGCTGGACCCGTGTGGAACCGGAAGGACAACCCAACGCCACCCCATGGGACGACGAGAAGGCGGATCGTCTGCAAGCGCTGGTGCGCAACGCGCATGAACGCGGGTACTGGATACGCTTTTATGCGCTGAACGGTCACGGCCCCGTGGCGGTGGCGCGTCTCGGCCTGAACCCACACTATAACTTCGGTTCTCTGGAAGCGGTAAAAGTGCGCTGGGAGGCGGCATATAAGGCGGGGGCGGACTTTATCGCCACCGACCAAATCATCGAGGCCAGAGAATTTGAGCGGGAAATCACGGCAGACCGGTAAGCGACTCGCTGTTGCGCTCAAATGAAAAGGCCGGTAGATCGCCTTTGATTTGAGGCCATGCATCGTAGTTTCGATCAAGCGTTTCGCCATTGTCTGTCTTCATGACCCATGTGCCTTTGGGGGCTTCAGGTTCATACGTCAGCGTTGTGCCGTCGGGCCATACAAAACGGGTTTGTAGCGCGGCGGGGTCGGCGTTCTGCTCGCACAACGCCGCCAGCAAGGATTCCGGCGTTTTTTGGGGGTCGGGGAACAGGGCGATGATGCCCAGGGTCTCAGCGCTGAAGGTGGCAATCAACATGGACTGTTCGGCGGCGCTTTCAAATACGCGCCACCCCGCCTGCTCGGCAACGGGCGCATACTGGTCGGGGATGTGTACTGGAGCATTGGCCACGGCAAAGCGCCGAGAAACGCCGGTGTTGTTCCATTGCCGCCAGTGTCCGCCTCCCGGTATATGGAAGCATTCGCTGATGTCCGTGACGCCGTCGCTGAGCAGCAATGTGACGGGCCGCGCCACAATACGCGAGCGCCAGCCGCGATTGGCGCCGCCTGCGCTGAGTACATAGCCGGGGCCGCCGCTGTATATTTCGGGACATGCCGATGCACCCCGTCCGAATTGCACGAAATAGTGTTCCGGTTTATCAAGCGTCCATGAGCGCACCTGTGGCGGCAACCGGTACGGAAGCAACGCGGCCAACAGCGCAGAGTGTTGATGCACGCGCGGCGGGCCAATTTCTTTTTCCGGCGCCGGTGCGGTCGCCCAGACATACACGAAACTGGAATAGGCCTCGCGGTTAATTCCCGTATCCGCGGCACGCCTGTACTGTCGCCGAAAAGGCGCATTCCGACGGAATTCGAGGCTTCCGAGGGCGTATTGCAGGTTCTTTTTGTCCAGCAAATGACGCGCCAACAGCTGCACCTTGCGCCCGTCCGCAAACGCCTCAAGATTAAGCAGTGCATGGGTGGTGAGCCTGGCATACGGCCTCGAATTAAACTCATACACGCCTTCGCACAACATGGTTTCCAAGTATGCGATGAGCCATGCCTCCAGGCCGTTTTCAACATTACAATAATACGGGTCGGCCCGCCCCGTTTCCGTGCCGCGTGTCGCCAGCCATTGATTCTTGAGATAGCGGCTTCCTTCTGTCATCAGATGATGGTTTTCCGTGTCCAACACCAGACCGCCGCTGCGCGGCGCCATTTCTTTTGGCGTGCCGCCATCCTGAGTAAGCAATACCGCAAGCAAATGCGCCTTCGTCTCCGGATACAACCGGTCGGGATCTTGTCCGAACAGATACAGCATCGTTGTCAATGATACAAGGGTGAAGTTATAGTCGCCGGCATGAAGCATCCATGAGGAACCCACATTATTGTATGGCCGCGCTCTCTGCAGGAACTGATTGACGGCTTCAACATCCGTATTCGTTGCCAGTTTTGCCAGGAGTACTTGTGATGCACTCGGGCTGATGCGGGCGAGCATGTTGCGCGCACTCATATTACGCACCGCGGCTTGTCCTGCCGGAGAGGGCAACGGCTCATCCGCGGCGGGCGACACGGAAGTGTCCATGGCCGGCATCTGCTCGCCAAGGGGTATGGCATGGGTTTGATACCGGCCTTCGCCAAACCAGTCCGGCGTAAGCAATGCCGCGGCAACAAACAAAAGCGCGCCGCCTGTTAACGTTAACGGCACGACCCACGGGGTAAATCCGCCCGTTGCGGCACATCCGCGACAGTATTGATCTAACGCAAACATACGTTTCCTCATCTTGTGTCTTGTGTTGTTGTCATTGACCCCATGTTATATGACCAGCATTCGGCATGATCTGTTTCATGCATCTTTTTCAGGAGCTGTTTTCTTTTGACGGGAAAATGACGTAGAATAGGGAGGGAAGATTGGTTGTGCTGTTTTGAACCCGTATATTGTTGCAACTGCGGACATCGGGAACTCGTCATGAAACTGGAACAGCTTGCACAGGAGATTGGGGCGCACGTGGAAACCCCCGCCGCTCCGGGTCGGGACGATATACGGGACGTGTACGCCGGGGATCGAATGAGTGATTTGTTGGGTGCGGCCTCCGAACATACCCTGCTGGCGACGCACATATCAAATCATGGCCTGCTGCGCCTTATTGAACTGATGGATGTGCCCGCCGTGTGCCTGGTCAACGGCGCAACCCCCGACCCGATGGTTGTCACAACGGCGCGGGACGCGGGCACGGCGCTGCTGGTGTCGCCGTGGGGATTGTATGAAACGTGTGGCCGGTTATATGCGGCGCTGACAAGCGAGACCCAAAGGGCGGCCCCGTCATGACCGAAATCACGGGCGACATCAAAAGCGGCGATTATATCTCTGCGGGACGCGCCTCCAAAAAGGTCAAGGACGCGCTCAAGCGCATCGGCGCAGACCCCGCGGCGGTGCGTCGCGCCATGGTGGCCGCCTACGAAGCGGAAATGAATGTGGTGATACATGCACAGGACGGCACCCTCCGCGCCGCCGTAACGCCGGACACGCTTGAGGTGCTGGTGAGCGACGGCGGCCCCGGCATCGAAAACATCGAACAGGCCGTGCGCGAGGGTTATTCAACCGCGCCGCCGGAAGCACGCGAATTGGGGTTCGGCGCGGGCATGGGCCTGCCCAACATCCAACGCAATGCCGACCGGTTTTCGATTTACTCGGAGGTTGGCAAGGGCACACGGTTGCACTTTACCGTATTCTTAAAAGCGCAAACCGAAGCGTCCGTCCATGCGTCGTCTGTGTCAATAACGCCGGCGGAATGCAAGCGTTGTCTGCGCTGTCTGCATGTGTGTCCCACCCAGGCAATACGCATCCGCGACAGTGCGCCCATCATCTTGCCCCATCTATGCGTGGGGTGTGCCGCCTGCCGTGCCGTATGTCCCGAAAAAGTATACGACATAAATTGTCCGGACGAACTGCCGGAACCCGACAAAAACGCGACCCTTGTAGTGCCGGCGGCATTGCGTGGCCAGTTTGGCCGCTTCTTGTCCGGGGCCGCCTTGCGTGACACGTTGCACGCGATGGGCTGGGACACGGTCTGGTTCAGCGATCCATGGGAGGAGGCGCTGGCCGATGCGGTCACGCGCTACGCATCAGAAAGCAATCATGCCGGGCCGATACTGTCGCCCGTGTGTCCCGCCGTGGTCAACCTTATTCAAGTGCGATACCCGTCCCTGCTCTCGAACATCCCGCCATTTCTCACCGCGCTCGAATCCGCCCGCAACTCGTTGCATTCGGGTCACGGTGTTTTTGTTGTTCCCTGTGCCGCCCAGTGTTCGCTGGTTCAGGAAGTCAACGCGCTGCATCCTGCGGTTGCCGTGTCGCCAAACGCACTGCTTCGCGCGCTCACGGCAGCAATCAAAGACTGTGACGACGGCGCCAACCCGCCTGTCCCGTCTGCGCAGGAAGAAGGGCGGCGCCCAAAGGTTGTGGCCATCTCCGGCGTTGATCGGGTATGTCAGTTTCTTGACGAAATGGAGGACGAACGGGTAAACGACTGCGGCATTGTGGCATTATATGCGTGCGACTCCGGCTGTTTCGGCGCGCCGGTGTGGCCGGAACATCCCGAAGTGTCGCGCTATCGCAGCATGACAACGGAACGGCAACACCATGCATCGGGACGCGCCTTGTATCGCCCCAAGCCTTTGGCGCCGCGCGCGGGACTGCGATTGGATGCGGACATGCAACGGGCCATTGAAAAGCTGGCGCAAATAGACCGGATACGGGATACGCTTCCCGGACGCGACTGCGGGGTATGCGGTTCGCCCACCTGTCTGGCGCTTGCCGAGGACATTGTGATGAACCGCACCGACGCCGATGCATGTGTTTACAAGAAGCAACACCCTCAGAAGCCACGTCAAAAGCGTGGAAAGGAGACTACGTCATGAACCTTGCCTCCCTCGCTGATACGCTTGGGCTTGAGAATTTGACGCCTGGAATCGACCTGCACACCGCGCCCGAGATCACCCGCGGATATGCGTCCGACCTGCTGAGCGATGTGCTGGCCCACGCGCCCAAGGGCGGCGTTTTGGTGACGGTACAGGTACATTTGAATGTGATTGCCGTGTCAGTGCATGCAGAGTTGACCGCCGTCATTTTTGCGCTCGGCCGCAAGCCGGACGACGCCACCCGGGAACGAGCCGAGGCTGAAGGAATCTGTTTGCTGGGCTCCGAAGACCCCGCATTTGAACTTGTGGGGAAACTGTATGAATTGGGAATCCGAGGCCACAAAGAATGAGACGCCTTCTCGCCGATTTGCATGTGCATACGGCGTTATCCCCCTGCGCCGATAATCGCATGACCCCTCATACAATCGTCATGGCGGCGATGGCGGCGGAACTTGACATCATTGCCGTGTGCGACCACAACAGCGCGGAAAATGCGGCGGCCGTGCAGGAGGCGGCGCGTAACTTTGCCGACGACCTTTTTTGCGTGATAGCGGGCATGGAGATTACCACCGCAGAGGAAGCGCATGTGGTCGCGTTGTTTCCGGATGCCCACAGCGCCCTTGAAGCGTCCGCGGAGGTGGCAACCCATTTGCCGCCCAAGATTGGAAGTGTAGGCATACACGGCGAACAACTGGTTATGGACGCCGCCGGCAATGTCGTGCGTGAAGAGGACAGTATGCTGTCATGGGCGACGGATTTGACCGTCAGCCAGACGGTGGCGCTTATTCACAAGCACGAGGGCCTGGCCGTGGCCGCACACATTGACCGCCCGTCCTTTTCCGTCACCAGCCAACTCGGCTTTCTCCCCGAGGACGTGGTGTTCGATGCCCTTGAAGTGTCTGCCGCAGGCGCCAAAGACGGACGCATCCCCAACTTCGCCGGGCTGGGCTATCCGCTCATTGTCGCGTCGGACGCCCACTTCCCCGACAACATCGGCGACGGGAAAACGCTTTTCCACATTGAGTCGCCTCTCTACGATGAAGTAAAGGCCGCGCTGAAAGGTGTGGACAACAGGAGTTTTTGCCTTGCGTGAATTGTCGCTGCACATGCTTGACATTATGGAAAATTCCGTGCGCGCCGGCGCCACACGCCTCACCATTGTCATTGAACTGGACGAGCAGGAGCAGTGGCTCACCCTGGGCGTTGAGGATAACGGGCCGGGACTGCCCGTAAGTCCGGAGCAGGCGCTGGACCCCTTTTTCACCACCAAAACCAAAAAACGCACCGGACTGGGGCTGAGTTTGTTTCAGGCCGCCGCACAACAAGCCGGCGGCAACTTGTCCCTGCAAGAATCCGAATCCGGCGGTATCCGCGTCCGGGCAACCTTCCAATACCGCCACTTGGACCGCGCGCCCCTCGGCGACATGGCCGGATCGCTCATGGCGTTGGCGCTGAGCAATCCCGACATCTCCTTCACCTGTATATGCCGCGGCCCACAAGGAGCGTCGGAAGTGGTCTCCCACCAAACCGACCCCCGCCAGCCCTTATCGTTCACCGACGCACGCGCCTTTGGCAAACGGGTACAGGAATCCATTGCCGCCGCCGGCATCAACGCCTGAGCACGCCATCATCGCTACGGCTGTTTGACTCTTTTGCTTTTGGCCCACGAAAGGGGCCACATACTCGCTGTCCACTGTTTTCATATATGTTGATGCCCATGTATCGGGCTTGTATAATAGAAAGTCAAACACAACGATACAACTCGCTTGTGAGTCAATTGAGGCGTTGGTGATAAGGAGACATCGAACATGGCCATACCCGATTATCAAAGCATAATGCTTCCCTTGTTGCAACTAACAGGCGATGGCAACGAACATTCTTTGCGGGAGTGCGTTGACAAATTATCTGATGAATTCGGCCTAACCGAGGAAGATCGCAAGGAGTTGTTGCCAAGCGGCAAGCAAACTCGCTTTGATAACCGTGTTGGCTGGGCAGGCACATATATGATCAAGGCAGGGCTTTTATCTCGTCCACGCCGCGCCTATTATCAAATCACTGAACGCGGCAAGGAGATATTGGCGGCAAAACCCC
>SKQZ01000113.1 GCA_007118765.1 Candidatus Hydrogenedentota bacterium | reverse complement strand
TTGCGCCAGAGCAGGTGCTTTGCGCAGGCCGCCGGCTGACAGCGTGTTAGTACACGTCGAAGTCGGCGGGCAAGCAAAGTGCCTGATATGGTGTAAGATTCGCAGGCGTAACCCCGCCACGGCGGGGTGAAACATGCGGGCTAGAATAGTTTCTCGGCGATCTGCACCGCATTGAGCGCGGCGCCCTTCAACAGGTTGTCCGACACAATCCACATGTCCAGCGCACTTGGGTGGGACACGTCCTCGCGGATGCGGCCTACAAAGGTTTCGCCTTTTCCGGCGGCGGTCGTCGCCAGCGGGTACCGTTGTGCGGCGGGGTCATCCTCCACCACAACACCCGGCGCTTTGGCCAGCAGCGCCCGTGCTTCGTCGGCGGTCAGCTTCCGTTCCGTTTCCACATTCACCGATTCACTGTGCCCGGTAATCACCGGGACACGGGTGGTGGTGGCGGTCACGGCGACATTGTCATCCCCGAGAATCTTCTTGGTTTCATTTACCATCTTCATCTCTTCCGTGGTGTACCCGTTGTCAACAAAGGCATCACTCTGCGGGATCTGTGGGATTATGTTGAATGCGATCTGGTGCGGGAACTCCTTCGGTGGGTATTCACGGCCTTCCAGCAACGCTTTGGTTTGCTCTTGTAGTTCGGTAATGGCGGCAATGCCCGCGCCGGAAACCGCCTGATAGGTGGATACCACCACACGCCTGATGCGGGCCGCGTCATGCAACGGCTTGAGCACCACCACCATTTGGATGGTGGAGCAATTGGGATTGGCGATAATGCCATTGTGTTTGGCAATGGCCTCCGGGTTCACCTCGGGAACCACCAGCGGCACCTCGGGATCCATGCGCCAGGCACTTGAGTTGTCCACGACCACGGCGCCCGCCTTGGCCGCAGACGGCGCGAAGCGCTTGCTCGTGCCGCCGCCCGCACTGAACAGGGCAATATCCACATCGTCAAAGGAATCGTCGGAAAGCACTTCCACGTCTATCATTTCGCCTTTGAAAGGCACCTTCTTTCCTTTGGACCGTTCGGATGCCAACGGCTTCAGCCGGGCCACCGGAAAATCACGCGCTTCCAGCGTCTCAAGCATTTGACGCCCAACCACACCTGTCGCACCTGCGACAGCCACTACTTTTGCACTCATGTTCATCTCCTTTTTTCTGTGTTATGCCAAAAGGATTGGCTTGCGTGGGCTGTGCCCACAATCCATTGTTTCGTTATGTTCAAAACACCGCGCACTGACACGCCCGGCGGCCGCATCGAGACAACGCTGCGTACCATGCTGTTCGGGAAGTGCGACATAGAAAACAGGCGTCCGGACTGCTTTATCCTGTCACGGACGCCTGAGAATGAGAATATCGGAAACAGCGCCCGTTGAGGGGGCGCTTGATAGTGCTAACCCAGCGCCGCCTCTAACGCGGTAGTCAATTCAGTTTTCTGGGTCACGCCGACAAAGCGTTTCACTTCTTCTCCGTCTTTGATAATCAGCAAGGTGGGGATGCTCTGCACGCCGTAGTTCGCTGCCACGTCCTGTGCCTCGTCCACATTTACCTTATACACATTGGCGCGCCCCTCAAAATCCGCGGCCAGTTCGTCAAGGATGGGTGTCATCATACGGCAGGGGCCGCACCACTCCGCCCAAAAATCAACCAGGGAGACCCCAGACTGTACACCGTCCGAAAATGTTTCGTTTGTTAATGCTGTTGCGTTGCTCATGAGTTGTTCTCCTTCTGGATGTTGTCTGTGCGGGCGCCTCTCCGAAGGCTGCCCAGTAACAACATGGGTAACAGTATACAGAAAACATTATTCCCGGCGCAAAAAATGAAATGCTCCGATTCGACATGGACAATGGCAGGATGGTATCATAAAGCGGTTTCTCGGGAAATCTGGTGAACGGCGCACTGTCACGTGTACTGTTTACAACACCGTCACATAACAATTATTTTGGGAGACAAGTCATGGAAGTGTACGAAAAAATTGCCAGCTGTGTTGGTCGAGGCAAAATAAACAAAGACGCCCCCTATCCCCCCGACATGCGCGGCGAGGACGGCGTATTCGAGCTGGTGCGCGACGCGCTGGCCGGCGATGCCGACCCCAATGATATTCTGACCAAAGGGTTGATGGTTGGAATGAATGACGTTGGCAAGAAGTTCAGTCGCAACGAAGTATTCGTGCCCGATCTGCTTATGGCCGCCAAAGCGATGACGGCGGGCATGGAACAGTTGAAACCACATTTCGAGTCCGGCGCAGCGAAACGACGCGGCGTATTTGTCGTTGGCACCGTACAGGGCGACCTGCACGACATTGGCAAAAACCTGGTGCGCATGATGATGGAAGGCGCGGGATATGAAGTGATTGACCTTGGCGTAGACGTGGCGCCCGAAGCGTTCCTTGAAAAGGTGACCGAACGTCCCGGCAGCATTGTGGGACTCAGCGCCCTGCTCACCACCACCATGGTAAACATGGAGAAGACA
This sequence comes from Candidatus Hydrogenedentota bacterium, assembly GCA_007118765.1. Classification (GTDB taxonomy): domain Bacteria; phylum Hydrogenedentota; class Hydrogenedentia; order Hydrogenedentales; family CAITNO01; genus SLFT01. Next base: position 6,772 of record SKQZ01000113.1, on the reverse strand, counting down.
ACGAAATTAATCAAGGAAAAGCATCCGGACACGCTGGTCGTCGTCGGCGGCGCGCCGCTTACCCAAGAGTTCTGCGACAAGATCGGCGCCGACGCCTATTCTCCGGACCCGCAAGGCATCATTGAGTGGCTCGACCAGAAAGTCGCTTGAGCGCTCTGCACCAGACAAAACTGGCATTGTAAACATAATAACCGGAGCCTTGACCATCACGCGATCAAGGCTCCGGTTCTTTATTTCCACCGTCTGCCCGCCATGCCAACGGGGATGGCAGTCTTTGCGTACGGTTATTTACTACGTGCTCATGGGCTTTTCCTGAAACAGCACGGCATCCATGGTCTGTACATTGTCTGCCACCAACGGCTTGAAATGCATTCTGTCAAGGATGTCTTTTTGCATATCCACGCCGGGCGCGATTTCAGTAAGCATCAGCCCGTCCTTTACAAGGCGGAACACACAGCGTTCCGTGATAAACAGGATGTCATGCCCGTCATGTCGGGCCACTTTACCGCTGAAGGTAATCTGATCCACTTTTTCAACGAATTTGACCGCCTTGCCGTCGTTGCGGATGGTGAGCGCGCCATTTTCCACGGCAATGTCCGCACCCACTGCCGAAAACTCGCCGCAGAACATCACTTTTTTGGCGCTTTGGGTGATATTGACAAACCCGCCGCATCCGATGACGTTCGGGCCAAGTTTGCTCACGTTCACATTGCCTTCGGCGTCCACCTGCGCCATGCCGAGACAGGCGGCATCCAACCCGCCGCCGTCGTAAAAGTCGAACATGGCCGCTTGTGAAATAACCGCCTGGGGGTTCTGTGCCGGACCGAAATTCTTGCCGCCCTGGGGCAGCCCACCGATGATGCCCACCTCGGTACTGAGCGTAATATCTTCCAGCATACCCTCTTCCTGCGCCACTTGTGCAACACCGGCAGGAATACCCACGCCCAGGTTAATAAGGTTTCCTTTCTTGATTTCCTGCAACGCCCGGCGACAAATGACTTTTTCCTGATTCAGCGGCATGGGCTGCAATGCGCCGCTGAGGTCAATGCGCTCTTCGCCGGTGTAACTGGGATCATGGTCCACAAACAGGGTGTGCGGATGGGTTTTGCGTGATGTGGCGACCACGATAATGTCAACAAGTATGCCCGGTATTTTGACGTTCATAGGCCGGGCGGGTACATCGCTTAGGCGTTCCACTTGAGCGATAACCATGCCGCCGCAATTCTTGACGGCCATGGCCGCCTCCAGGTTTTCCATACAGATGGCTTCGTTTTCGAAGGTAATGTTTCCGTTGGGATCGGCGGTGGTGCCGCGCACCACGCCCACATCGCCCTTGATGGGTTTGTAGCGCAACATTTCACGGCCATCAACCTCAATAACCTCAACCAAGTCTTCACACTCCCGGGTGCGGTCATTCAATTTGCCGCCTTCAATGCGCGGGTCAACAAAGGTGCCAAGCCCCACGCGGGTAATAAGACCGGGCCGCCCGGCGGCAACTTCGCGAAACCATTGCGCCATCACGCCTTGTGGCAGGTTATATGCTTCTATTTGATTTGTCGCCACCAGTTTCACTACTTCATGGTTCAGGCCCACGTGTCCCAGAATGACCCGCTTGATCATGCCCGCATACCCGAAGTGGTTCATGCCGCGGCGTTCAGAACTGAACGGACCAATGCCTGCCGCCCAAAGCACGGTCAAGTCCTTGGGGGAGCCGGTGGCTTCGTATACGCGGTGAAATGCTGCATACACTTCCTCAATGGGCATGGGTACCACGAACACTGTCGCGCCATCGGGAATGCGTTGGACGGCTTCGTCCGCTGTTAAAATTTCCGGCATAATTGTGATCTCCTGTCGTAATGGATTAAGGCACACTTTACCCTCTCATCAACCATAGTATAGTCATAATGCCATTATGCCGCAAAATTTCTGATATGCCTTGTTTGCATCGTGTCATGAGAGTCTTCTATGCTCTTGAAGTGATTTGCAGCGATGGCGACCACGTCGAGGCGAAGGAGCGACTATGATGGTTTGGGAAATACTTGAAACATTACTGCCCGAAAAGGGCAACGCACATCAGGTAGGCATCCTGACATGGGGCGGATATATCACCAGAGGCTTTATGCTTCTCGCGACGCTGCTTGTCATGCTTTTCGTTGACTTGCAGGTTTTCCCACTCATTGCCATTCCAGATCACGATCCGTATGTGTACCATCATACGTCGGATACGTACTGGTCTCCTTCAGATAACTTTTTTCAGTACTTGTATGTCGGGGACGTGCCATTGCGCAGTGAAGAGTTACCGGCGCCACCCACGGGAGACGGCGTGCTCAGGGGCCGAATTACGCACAACGACCTGCCCGCCCGGGGCGTAACGCTGTCTGTAATACTCAATTCTGAATACAAGGCAAGAAACCTGGTCACTGACACAGACGGTATCTTCACCATTAACCTGCCGCCGGGCACTTGGGCCATCAACGCGGTGGAAACGCGCAACTGGGAGGAAAAACCCGCAACGGGCAGTTTTTCACTGTACCACGGTGATGAAGAAAAGATTGTCGGCAATCATTACCACCGGTTTCCGTTTTCGCGGAGTTCGGCGCATAAGGCGACCGTAACCACGGAACCCGACGAGATCCATTTTGCGATCACGATTAACGAAGATATTTCCATGGTGTGGCCGCCGACAGATGAAAGACGGGTGCCGGCAACAATAGACGATGCCATCCGCTGGGAACGGTATCCCGGCGCTGAAAAGTATTTTGTTGAGATTCAACACGTGGAACGGCGCGGCTCTTCCACAACGTATACGCCCATTACCTCCCACATCGTTGAAAACGACAATGTATTGCCCTTGTCCAGCATAGACCATGCCCCTGCGAAAACAGCAGACGCAACCGAATATGATGTGCAGGTACTTGCTTTCGATGGCGAAGGAACGCTTCTTGCCCAGAATCCCGACGTGTACATGGACGGCAGTTTCTTGTTATCTGACGGAAATGTTCTGGTGGGACACAATCATCATTATCTTATAGATATGGAATGGCCAGGCGCGCCAAACACCGCTGAAGAAGCAATAGAAGCCCTTCTTACTACGGACCGGCGGGCGGACGCTGCTCTTGTCTTGATTGAGGAGGGTCTGCTGACTGAAGCGGAAGCACTATTGAACCTGATGGATTCGGCATTTGCCATGGGAAGAAAAGAATTGCTTCTCGGTTATGTATTTGCGTTGCGCGACGAATGCACCGAAGCCGACGCGATGTTTGAGAAGGCCCGGGCCTTAGATCCGGAGATTCGTGTTCCCGACGCATACAGAGGGCGTTGCGACTGAGGCTTTTTCACAGATTCCAAGCGGATGCCAAGACGAGCGTTTTCTTTCGCTGAATTGTTTTCCGGCCTGCAAAAGACCTATCATATAGCAGTATGTTGGGGGAAGTGAGCATCCCGGTGCGTTGTGCCGCACTGGCAGAAAAGCATAACCTTGAGAACTGTCCAGCCCGGTTCTTTCAGCGGGTTTATTCTTACGCTTGAGCAGATTGCGGCGGGTTACCTGCCTTGCAAAGGACGTCGGCTGAAGGCGCGTTACAACACGTCGAGAGGGGGCGGACTATCGGGTTGCTCCAGTATTTTTTTTTCAAGACAAGACAACGCTTACAAGAAAGACACATTATCATGCGACGCAATATCGTACATGAAGGCGCGGCGAATCTGAAATATGAGATTCGTGAAATCGTTGGCGTGGCGCGTGAAATTGCCGCGCTGGGCCAGACCATTACCTGGGAAAATATCGGCGATCCCATTGAGAAAGGCGAGACGCTCGCGCCATGGATCCGCGAGATTTTGCGGGAGTTATTGGAAACACCCCAGTCATACGGCTATTGTGACACGGCGGGCGTGCCCGATACCCGTGCTTTCCTCGCAGACATGGTTAACCAGCGCCCTGACGGAGTTGCAGTGGGCGCAGACGACATCATTTTTTTTAACGGCATCGGGGACGCCGTGGCACGGGTATACGGCTTCCTCAAACGCGAGGCTCGCGTGCTGGGGCCGTCGCCTGCCTACAGCACCCATTCTTCCGCGGAAGCAGCACATTCGGGTTATAACCACGTTACCTATGATCTGGATCCGCACAACGGATGGATGCCCAATGTAGAAGACATCCGCAACAAGGTCAAGTATAACGATTCCATTGCGGGTATCCTGCTGCTGAGTCCCGACAACCCCACCGGGGCGGTGTACCCCCGTGAGATTCTTGATGAGATTGTCGCCATCGCCCAGGAACACGATTTGTTTCTGGTGGCCGACGAAATTTACGCACACATTACATTTCCGGGATATCCGCGGCTACACATGAGCCAATGGATACAAGATGTGCCTGCCATCGCCATGCGCGGCATCAGCAAGGAGTATCCATGGCCGGGAGCGCGTTGCGGCTGGATCGAAGTGCTGAATCGCAAACGAGACAAGAATTTCAGCACGTACGTGGACAGTCTGCTGGCGGCAAAGCGGCTGGAGGTGTGCTCCACCACATTGCCGCAAATGTCCGTCCCCCGGGTATGTGGCGACCCGCGCTATGCGGAACACCTTTGCAGACGCGCAAAAATGTTTCATGACCGCGCCAATGAAGCGGTGGCGGCATTTGATGGTTGCGACGCCGTAATTGTGAATAAGCCGGGCGGTGCGTTTTATCTGACCGTCATGTTCAAGGACGGCGCCCTCAACAACCACCAGACGCTGCCCATAAGCAATCCGGAGGTGCGCAGACGCATTGAAACACTTGCGCCGCATGTAAGCCCGGACAAACGGTTTGTTTATTATCTCATGGGCGCCACCGGCATTGTGGTGGTGCCACTCACAGGGTTTCAATGTGCCCACTCGGGCTTCCGCATGACCCTGCTGGAAACAGACGATGCCCGCCGTGCCTGGATTTTTAAGACGCTCCGCGAGGCCATAGACCAATACCTTGCAAGTTGAAACGCAGGATGTAACCGGCATGAAGGCGACAGCGTTGTAGAAATGGATGTGTGGAGACAACGAGGCAAGTAATTTGCCTTCACAATACCTGACGTAAAAAAGGAGGAATACTGAACCATGACCACAGCGTCGGAAACGTTTGAATTCAAGACAGAAGCAAAACAAGTCCTTAACCTGATGATCCATTCGGTATACTCGAACAAGGACATTTTCCTGCGCGAACTCATATCAAACAGTTCGGACGCGTTGGACAAGCGCCGCTTTGAGGCCGTCAAGAATCCTGATCTGGCCGCAACGGGTCCGTTGGAAATCTGGATTGAGGCGGACAAGGAGAAGCGTACGCTGACCGTCTCCGACAACGGCATCGGCATGAGTCGGGATGAGGTGAAAGCGTTTATCGGCACCATCGCCAAATCGGGCGCACAGGAATTCCTGCAAATGCTGCGTGCACAAAAAGAGCAGGCAGACGTCCCTGAACTGATTGGACAATTCGGTGTCGGCTTTTACGCCAGTTTTATGGTGGCGGACAAGGTCGCGTTGGTGACGCGGCGTGCGGGCGAACCCACGGCGACCCGCTGGGAATCGGCAGGCGACGGGCAATACACCATCAGCGATGCGGAACGAGACGAAGCGGGCACCACGGTAATACTGCACTTGAAGGAGCCGGACCCGGAAGATGGCCTGAAAGACTACACACAGGAATACGAAATTCGCACCATCGTCAAGCGCTACAGCGATTTCGTGGCCTACCCGATTCAGATGAACGTGGAACGCACTGAAGTAGAGCGGGATGAAGCGGGCAAACCGCTGCCGGACGCCGAAGAAAAAACGGTTGTCTCAACGGAACAGCTTAATTCCATGAAGGCGCTGTGGCTGCGCGATAAGAACGAAGTCACCGATGAGGAATACAACGAGTTTTACAAACACATCTCTCACGACTGGAACAATCCGCTGCTCCGTATTCAGGCCAAGATGGAAGGCACCCTCGAATACCGATTGTTGCTGTATGTGCCTGAAAAGGCGCCTTTCGACATGATGATGCCTGCCGACGCGCGCAAACAGGGGCTGCACTTGTATATCAAGCGGGTGTTCATTATGGACGATTGCACGGAGTTGCTGCCTGACTACCTGCGTTTCGTTCGGGGCGTGGTGGATTCTGAGGATCTGCCACTGAACATCTCGCGGGAAATGTTGCAGGACAACCGGCAGGTGCAACGCATGAGCCGGGGTATCGCCAGCAAGGTATTGGGAGCGCTCAAGGAACTTGCTGAGCAAGAACCCGACAAATACGCCACATTCTGGGCTGAGTTCGGGCGCGTATTCAAGGAGGGGCTTTTCCAAGACCCCGAAAATCGCGATCCTCTGCTGGAACTGGCCCGTTTCCAGAGTACCAAAAGCGGCGACGACCTTGTGTCGCTCAAGACCTATATCGAACGCATGCCCGAAGGCCAGGAAGCCATTTACTATATCACGGGCGAATCGCAGGCGCGGTTGAAGGCATCGCCTCATCTCGAAGCCTTCCGCGAACGGGATTACGAGGTGTTGCTGCTCAGCGATCCTGTGGATGAGGTTTGGACACAGCATGTGCCGGACTATGAAGGGAAACCGATCAAGGCCGTGGGCAAGGGCGAAGTGGATTTGGGCGCGCCGTCGGAAACGGAAAAAGAGGAAGCCGAAAAGGAACGTGCCGAAAAGACAAAGGATTACGCCGCGCTGCTCGATACCATCAAGTCCGCCCTTGACGAGCATGTAAAGGAAGTGCGCCTGTCGGGACGCCTCACCGAATCGCCCGCATGTCTGG